>NZ_JBHVDX010000094.1:0-35633 GCF_042802555.1 Streptomyces sp. NPDC057474
GTCGTAAGGGCTGCGAGGACTACGCCTCGAACACCTCACGCACCAACTGCTCCTGCTCCGCCTGGTGCCGCTTCGCGGAACCCACCGCCGGCGACGAGCCGTGCGGGCGGGAGATGCGGCGCAGACGCTCGCCGTGCGGAACGTCCGCGCCGACCGCGAGGTCGAGGTGGTCGATCAGGTTGAGGGCGATGAAGGGCCAGGCGCCCTGGTTCGCCGGTTCTTCCTGGGTCCACAGGTACTTCTCGGCGTTCGGGTACTTGTTGACCTCCGCCTGGACCTCGGCACCCGGCAGCGGGTAGAGGCGCTCGATGCGGATGATCGCCGTGTCCGTGACGCCGCGCTTCTGACGCTCGGACTCCAGGTCGTAGTAGACCTTGCCGGCGCAGAAGACGACCTTCCTGACCGCGTTCGGGTCGACCGAGCTGTCGCCGATGACCGGGCGGAACTCGCCGCTCGTGAACTCCTCCGCCTTCGACGCGGCGGCCTTGAGGCGCAGCATCGACTTCGGGGTGAAGACGACCAGCGGCTTGTGGTGCGGGTTGTGCACCTGCCACCGCAGGAGGTGGAAGTAATTCGACGGCGAGGTCGGCATCGCGACCGTCATGTTGTTCTGCGCGCACATCTGGAGGAAGCGCTCCGGGCGGGCGGACGAGTGGTCCGGGCCCTGGCCCTCGTAGCCGTGCGGGAGCAGGAGGGTGACGCCGGACGTCTGGCCCCACTTCTGCTCCGCCGACGAGATGAACTCGTCCACGACCGTCTGGGCGCCGTTGACGAAGTCGCCGAACTGGGCCTCCCACATCACCAGGGACTCGGGACGGGCGAGCGAGTAGCCGTACTCGAAGCCCATCGCCGCGTACTCGGAGAGCAGGGAGTTGTAGACGTTCAGCCGCGCCTGGTCCTCGGAGAGGTACATCAGCGGCGTGAACTCCTCGCCCGTCTCACGGTCGATGATCACCGCGTGACGCTGGCCGAAGGTGCCGCGCTGCGAGTCCTGGCCGGCCAGGCGGACCGGGGTGCCCTCAAGGAGGAGGGAGCCGATCGCGAGGGTCTCGCCCATGCCCCAGTCGATCGTGCCGTCCTCGACCATGGCCGCCCGGCGCTGCAGCTGCGGCAGCAGACGCGGGTGGGCGGTGATGTGGTCCGGGACGTTGACCTGGGACGCGGCGATGCGCTTGACGGTCTCCGCCGTGATCGCGGTGTTCACCGCGACCGGGAAGCCGTCCTGTGGGTCGTGGACCTCACCGGACGTCGGCTGCGAGGTGGCCTCGCGGACCTCCGTGAAGACCTTCTCCAGCTGGCCCTGGTAGTCCTGGAGTGCCTGCTCGGCCTCTTCCAGGGTGATGTCGCCGCGACCGATCAGCGACTCGGTGTACAGCTTGCGCACCGAGCGCTTCTTGTCGATCAGGTCGTACATCAGCGGCTGGGTGAAGGCCGGGTTGTCCGACTCGTTGTGACCGCGGCGGCGGTAGCAGATGAGGTCGATCACCACGTCCTTGTTGAACGCCTGGCGGAACTCGAAGGCCAGCCGCGCGACGCGGACCACGGCCTCCGGGTCGTCGCCGTTCACGTGGAAGATCGGGGCCTCGATCATCCTCGCCACGTCCGTCGCGTACATCGACGAGCGCGAGGACTCCGGGGCGGCCGTGAAGCCGACCTGGTTGTTGATGACGATGTGGACCGTGCCGCCGGTGCGGTAGCCGCGCAGCTGCGACATGTTCAGGGTCTCGGCCACCACGCCCTGGCCCGCGAAGGCCGCGTCGCCGTGCAGGGCCACCGGCAGGACGGTGAAGTCCGTGCCGCCCTTGTTGATGATGTCCTGCTTGGCGCGGGAGACACCCTCGACGATCGGGTCCACGGCCTCCAGGTGCGAGGGGTTCGCGACCAGGCTGACCTTGATCTGCTCGCCGTCGAGGCCCGTGAAGGTGCCCTCGGCGCCCAGGTGGTACTTCACGTCGCCGGAGCCGTGCATCGACTTCGGGTCGAGGTTGCCCTCGAACTCGCGGAAGATCTGGGCGTACGACTTGCCGACGATGTTCGCCAGGACGTTCAGCCGGCCGCGGTGGGCCATGCCGATGACGACCTCGTCGAGACGGGACTCCGCCGCCGAGTCGATGACCGCGTCGAGCAGCGGGATGACGGACTCGCCGCCCTCCAGCGAGAAGCGCTTCTGGCCGACGTACTTCGTCTGCAGGAAGGTCTCGAAGGCCTCGGCCGCGTTCAGGCGGCGCAGGATGCGCAGCTGCTCCTCGCGCTCCGGCTTGCTGTGCGCGCGCTCGATGCGGTCCTGGATCCAGCGGCGCTGCTTCGGGTCCTGGATGTGCATGAACTCGACGCCGGTGGTGCGGCAGTACGAGTCGCGCAGCACGCCCAGGATGTCGCGCAGCTTCATCAGGGACTTGCCCGCGAAGCCGCCGACCGCGAACTCGCGTTCCAGGTCCCACAGGGTGAGCCCGTGCTCGGTGATGTCCAGGTCGGGGTGCTTGCGCTGGCGGTACTCCAGCGGGTCGGTGTCGGCCATGACGTGGCCGCGGACCCGGTAGGAGTGGATCAGCTCGAAGACGCGGGCGGCCTTGGTGACGTCGTCGTCGTGGCTGGCGTCGATGTCCTTGAGCCAGCGGACCGGCTCGTAGGGGATGCGCAGCGCCTCGAAGATCTCGTCGTAGAAGCCGTTCTCCCCGAGGAGGGAGTTGGCGACGACGCGGAGGAACTCGCCGGAGGCGGCGCCCTGGATGACCCGGTGGTCGTAGGTCGACGTGAGCGTCATGACCTTCGCGATGCCGAGCTTGTTCAGGGTGTCCTGGCTGGTGCCCTGGAACTCGGCCGGGTAGTCCATGGAGCCGACGCCCATGATGACCGACTGGCCGGGCATCAGGCGGGGCACGGAGTGGACGGTGCCGAGGCCGCCGGGGTTGGTCAGGGAGACCGTGACACCGGTGAAGTCGTCCATCGTCAGCTTGCCGTCGCGGGCGCGGCGGACGATGTCCTCGTAGGCCTGCCAGAACTCGAAGAAGTTCAGCGTCTCGGCCTTCTTGATGCCCGCGACGACCAGCTGGCGGTCGCCGTTGGGCTTCACCAGGTCGATGGCGAGGCCGAAGTTGACGTGCGGCGGCTTGACGAGGGTGGGCTTCCCGTCCTTCTCCGCGTAGTGCCAGTTCATCGACGGCATGGCCTTGATGGCCTGCACCATCGCGTAGCCGATCAGGTGCGTGAAGGAGATCTTCCCGCCCCGGGCGCGCTTCAGGTGGTTGTTGATGACGATGCGGTTGTCGAACAGCAGCTTCACCGGGACGGCGCGCACGGACGTGGCCGTGGGCAGCTCCAGGGAGGCGTTCATGTTCTTCGCGACCGCGGCGGCGGGGCCGCGCAGCGTGATCAGCTCCGGGCCTCCGGCGGACGCGGCGGGCGCGGCCTGCTTCGCCGGGGCGGCAGCCGCCGGCTTGGCGGGCGCGGCGGCCGCGGGCTTCGCGGGGGCCGGGGCCGGGGCAGCGGCGGGCTTCGGAACCGCCGGTGCGGGCGTGGCCGGGGCGGCCGGAGCAGCCTGGGCCGGGGCGGCGGGCGCCGCGGGTGTGGTGGTCGCTGCGGCCCCCGTGGCCGCAGTGCTCGCCGGAGCCGAGGCGGCAGCTGCGCCTGGCTTGTAGTCGGCGAAGAAGTCCCACCAGGCTCGGTCTACCGAGTTCGGGTCCTGGAGGTACTGCTGATAGATCTCGTCGACGAGCCACTCGTTCGGACCGAAGGCCGCTGCGGGGTTCTTACCCGCTTGGTCTGCGTCGGTCGAGATGCTCGAGTTACTGGGGGACTGTGGCGACACGGCGGCAACCGCCCTCTTCCGCTTCACAAGGTGATGGACAGCGGGAATTAAGGCTACGCCCCCGTGACGGGGAAGGTCAGGCCGAGTCCGCTCTTCGTCGTGTAAGTCACATCGGAAAGCGTGTTTCGGGGGTGGAAATGGCGGGAAACAAGCGAGGTTCCGGTCTGGAACGGGTGTGGGGGGCGCGTGGCGGGCATGCGTCGGGTGGGGCCTGCGGGTATGTGCACGCGGCCCTCTGCTCGAACGCACCTGATCACACGTGTCCGGCTGGGCGGATCTGCCGTGGATCTTGTGGCTCCGCTTCGAACTTTACGTCAACTTGGAAGAGAAGTAAGCCCCGGGAGGATGAGCGATATTCGGCAACGGTGGGGGGATTCAGCCAGGTCTGATGTGGGTATCGCGTGATTTTTCGCCCCCGCCGCCCCTACCCGTCCCATCCCGTACCGGGGGGCTGCGCCCCCAGACCCCCGAATGAGTGGGTGGGTGTCGGCCGCGGGTCGTGTGGGGTTGCTCGCGCAGTTCCCCGCGCCCCTGAAAGCCTGCGGTTGCCCCGCGGCGTCGAGGAAAGCCTGCCGTGGCCCGTGGCCCGTGGCCTGAGGGAAGCCTGCCGTTGGCCTCGGCCCTGAAGCCTGCGCTCCCCCTCGGGTCTGAAAGCCTGCGCTTCGCCTCGGACTTGGAAGTCCGTGTCCTCAGACCTGCACCTGTACCGGGCGTTGGCCGCCCTGTGCCGACACCCCCGGCAGGACCACCTGGATGCGGCAGCCCTTCGGGGACTCGGCGACGCCGATGCGGCCGCCGTGGAGGTCCACCGCCCAGCGGGCGATCGCCAGACCCAGGCCCGTGCCGCCGTCGCTGCCGGGGCCGTGGGGGGAGCTGACGGCGCCGCGGTTGAAGCGTTCGAAGACGCGGTGCCATTCGGATTCGGGGATGCCGGGGCCCTCGTCCAAAACTTCGAGGTCCAGGGACTCGGGGGTGGGGCCACGACGGGCCTTCACCGTGACGCGGCCGTGCGCCGGGCTGTGCTTGACCGCGTTGTCGATGAGGTTGGCGACGACCTGGTGGATGCGTTCCGGGTCCGCGTTCGCGGTGAGCTCCGGCGGATGGACGTCCAGATGCAGGTGGACGTCCGTGCGGGTGTGGTTGCCCGAGCCGGAGGTGATGCCGCCGCGGGCGGAGGAGACCATCTGGGCCTCCTTGAGGACGCCCGAGAGGTACGGCCAGACCTCGAAGCGGCGGCGGCGGAGCGGGACCACCCCGTTGTCCAGGCGCGAGAGGTCGAGCAGGGTCTCCACCAGGCGGCCCAGGCGCTCCGTCTGCTTCAGGGCCGTACGCATCGTCTCGGGGTCGGCCCGGGTGACGCCGTCGACGATGTTCTCCAGGACCGCGCGGAGGCCGGCGATGGGGGTGCGGAGTTCGTGGGAGACGTTCGCCACGAGCTCCTTGCGCTGGCGGTCCTGGGCCTCCAGCTCGTCGGCCATGAGATTGATCGTGTGGGCGAGGTCACCCAGCTCGTCCCGTCGGTTCTCGCTGACCCGGCGGGTGTAGTCGCCGCGCGAGATGGACCGGGCGACCGCGTTCATCTCGTCCAGGGGGGCGGTGAGCGAATGCGCCACGAACTGCGTAATCAAGAGCGTGGCGATCATCGAGAACACCGTGATGAAGCGCAGCTCCGTCTTGGTGTGCACCGCGATCATCGACAGTCCGGTCGTGATCAAAACCGAGATGACGACGAGCGCGCCGAGCTTCGTCTTGATCGAGAAGGGACGCAGACCGCTGAGCGGTCCCGCGCCCTTCCGTGACTGTGAGCCTCCGAGATTCCGCGACCTCGGGTCACCGACTCCACTCATGACGCCACCAGCCCCCTGTGCCTACGTGCCTGCGTATGCCCTGCGCACGCGGTGCGAGCACGGGTTCAGGGATTCGGGGTCTCCAGGGCGTACCCCACACCGTGCACCGTGCGGATCCGCTCCGCGCCGATCTTCCGCCGCAGCGCCTTGATGTGGCTGTCCACGGTCCGCGTCCCGGACGCGTCCGCCCAGTCCCACACCTCGGCGAGCAGCTGCTCGCGCGAGAGTACGGCACGCGGGGTGTTCGCGAGACATACGAGGAGGTCGAATTCGGTGGGCGTGAGGTGTACGTCCTCGCTGCGCACCCGGACCCGGCGCTGCGCGTGGTCGATCTCCAGCTCGCCGAGGCGCAGGATGCCCGAGCGCGGCGTGGTGGCGGCCAGCGCGGCCCGCTCCACCCGGCGCAGCAGGACGTGCACGCGGGCGGCCAGTTCACGCATGGAGAACGGCTTGGTCATGTAGTCGTCGGCGCCGACGCCGAGCCCGACCAGCATGTCCGTCTCGTCGTCCCGGGCGGTGAGCATCAGCACGGGGACGGGCCGCTGGGCCTGGACGCGCCTGCACACCTCCAGGCCGTCGAAGCCGGGCAGCATGATGTCGAGGATCAGCAGGTCGGGCTGCCAGGCCTCCGCGGTGTCCACCGCGGCCGGTCCGTCGGACGCGGTCTGTACGACGAAACCCTCGGCGCGCAGGCGGGCCGCGATGGCGTCGACGATCGTCGGGTCGTCCTCGACCACGAGCACCCGGCGCTGTGCGCCCGGAGTCGCTGTGCTGCTGCTGTGGGTGGTGTGTGTCTGCTCCATCGCCCGCCCCTGTGTTGCTTTCCGGAATCCGTGGGGTGATCCCTTGACTACGCATGGCTGCGCATGACTGCGATTGACGCTTGAATGATCGGCGTCAGGCAAGCAGGGTACGGGCAGTCACCGCACCAGGGCTATCCAGGTCGGACCGCAAGGTGCACCACGTCCGGAACTCCTCGGGCAACCGGGATCTCTTCGGTACGCACCTGTTGGAACCCGGCATTCCCCAAGGTTTCCTCGAATTCCGCAGAAGGCTGCGCCGACCACACGGCAAGCACCCCACCTGGCCTCAACACCCGTGCGCAGCTTGCCAGTCCGGGCGGTGAATAGAGGCTCTCGTTGCCCTCGGAGACGGTCCAGTCGGGCCCGTTGTCGATGTCCAGGCAGAGCGCGTCGAACGTGGCGGATGTCTCATTGACGTACTCGACGAGATCGGCTTCGACGATGTCCGTACGGGGGTCCGCGAGGGCTCCCGCGGACACCGTGGCCAGCGGTCCGGCACGGTGCCATTCGATGACGGAGGGTTCGCGTTCGACAACTGTGATCGGACCCCAGCGCGGATCCGCGGCGGCATGCGCGAGCGAGAAGCCGACACCCAGACCCCCGATCAGCACACTTGGCCGCAAACGGCCGGGCAGCGCGTCGAGGGCGGCGTCGACCAGCAGCCGCTCCGAGCGGCCGTTCGAGGTGTCCATCAGGAAGCACCCGTTGGCGATGATCTGCAACAGCTCCCCGTGCCGCCGCAGCACGACCTCGCCGTAGGGGCCCTCGCGCCGGTCGATGACTTCGGGTTCGTCGGTGATGGGCATCCGCCCATCCTTACGTGTCCGTGGCGCGAGGGCGGCCGAATTGAGGCGGCCCGGCGACGGCGCGGTGACGAATTGGCGTGATCGGAGCACGACTTCAGAGCGCCAGGCCGTGGCCGTACGGGAAGACCGGGTCCTCGGTGTCGTTGGGGACGTCCGGGCGGGACCCTCCACCGCAGCCATGGAACGCGGCAGTTCGAAGGGCAGCCGGCCCTCGGCCCGGGCCCGACCGAAGGCGACGTCGAGCAGGGCCGCGTCGCACGCCCCGTGGTCGGCGACGAGGGCGGCGGCCTTCGCGGCGATCCGGGAGCACGGCGGGCCGCTCCAGACTGACGCAGACCAGCGTGGGCACGGCCTCCAGCAGCGCCAGGATCTCCTTCAGCCGCTCCTCGCCGAACGCCAGCGACCCGGAGTGGAAGAAGGACTCGAAGAACCCCGGCCGTTCCTCGTACGGCGTGCGCAGCCGCACCACGGCCACGTCCGCATGGGCCGGATCGGCCACGACGTTGCCGTACAGGGACGCCGTCTGCGCGCCCACGCCCTCGACGTGCAGGTTCGGGCGGTCGGTGAGCGGGGGGAGGGAGTGGTTGGTCAGGACGGTGAGCGAGCGGCGCTGGGCCGTGTCGCCGAGGACCGTGAACTCGCTCGCGCCGACGGTCTCCTCGGCTCGGTCCGGGTCGACCCAGCGCTTCTCGAAGAGGCCGAGCACGAACTTCTCGCGCAGGAGACGGCGTACGGAGGCGTCGATCCGTTTCTCGGAGATCCGGCCGGAGCGAACCAGCTCGACGATCACCTCGGGGCACTGTTCGCCGCCGAACCGGTCGGCGCCCGCGTTCAGGGCCTTGGCCGCGCGTTCGGCGACGGTGAGGTGTTCGACGCCCCAGGCGCGGGCCTCGCGCATGCTGTGAATCGTGTCGAGGGTGGCGGGGGGTTACAGACAGGGGCGTACCGGGGCGTCGAGGGTGAGGTGAAACGGAGGGAGCGCTTCACC
Organism: Streptomyces sp. NPDC057474; assembly: GCF_042802555.1. Classification (NCBI taxonomy): domain Bacteria; kingdom Bacillati; phylum Actinomycetota; class Actinomycetes; order Kitasatosporales; family Streptomycetaceae; genus Streptomyces; species Streptomyces sp. NPDC057474. The sequence continues at coordinate 8,253 of NZ_JBHVDX010000094.1, forward strand.
TTGGATGCCCCCGAGACTGTGGAGCCCGTCGAGACCGAGGCGGGTGCGGCACGGGCCGACGCGACGCCGTCGGCGACCGGGCCGGTCCTCGACGGCATTCCGCGGCAGCCGGGTTCGGCGCCAGCGGGGGTGGCGGAACAGGAGCGGAATCAGGAGCGCGAACAGGAGCGGGAGTCTGCGGGGCTCGAACGGTGCGCGCCCGCCGGGTTCACCCCCTTCCCGTGGATTTGCCGGTGCGGTTGGGCCCGGCAGTGCCTCGCCGCTGCCCTCGGCCATGGCGCGGACGCGGTGGCTGTCACAGGGAGCGTCGTCCTCGGGGGAGGGCGCGCGCCCATCGCTCATGGCCGCCCCACGAACTTCGCGCTCGTCAGCGGCGCCTCCACCCTCCACCCCAGCGACTCGTACAGCGCCCGCCCGTCCGGCGTGCCTCCCAGCACCCCCACCTCCGCGCCCTGTTCGACCGCGGCCCGGGTGAGGGTCCGCATGACGACCGTGCCGAGGCCGCGGCGGCGCTGGTCCGGGGACGTCTCTATCTGGTCGACCACCGCCGTCGCGCCGGTGGCGGCGATCTGGCCGCGCGCGGCCCAGGAGCCGTCCGGCGCGGCGACCATCACCCGGGTCACGCCACCGCACGACCAGGTGCGGAGCCGGTAGCCGTCGGGGACGGAGGCCGGGGCCTCGTGCGCCCTCAGCCGTACGGACATCAGACAGCCCGGCTCGGGGTCCACCCACCAGCCCTCGCCCAGCCAGGGGGTCACCTTCGACGGCTCCGCGAAGACCTTGAGCCAGATCCCGGCTCCGGTGACGGCGTCCGCGACCTTCCGGACCACCGCCTCCTCCACCTCGTCGTTCGTCGCCGAGAAGACATGGCGGGTGACGTGGTGGGCCATCCCCATGTCCACCGTGCAGCCCCACGGCTCGACCGCCGGAGGCGCCGCGCCACGCGACACGATCCAGCCGTCGACCCAGGCCCGCACGATTCCGTCCACTGCAACCCCCGTATGTAGGTAATAGATGAGATAGCAAAGAGACTATTACATCGATCGCGGTGGGCGCGACCCCCCGCCGGTGTGCCCCTTCCAGGGCGGGTGATCGCCCACAGCGAACAGCCCGCCTCCGAGGGAACATTCCTCGGCTCATGTGCATTGAGTCGGCATAGCTCAACTTGACTGCCTAGGGAGAGATCATGGCATCGACGTCCGCACCGCTCACCCTGCCCGTGCTGCCGCTCGACGAGGAGGTCGTGCTGCCGGGAATGGTGGTGCCACTGGACCTCAATGACACGGATGTACGGGCCGCGGTGGAGGCCGCGCAGGCGGCGACGCGGGCGGAGCCCGGGAAGCCGAAGGTGTTGCTGGTGCCGCGGATCGACGGGGCGTACGCGAGCACGGGTGTGCTCGGGACCGTCGAGCAGGTCGGACGGCTGGCCGACGGCGATCCCGGGGCGCTCATCCGCGCGGTGCGCCGGGTGCGGATCGGGGCAGGGACCACCGGGCCCGGCGCCGCGCTGTGGGTCGAGGGGACGGGGATCGACGAGAACGTGCCGGATCCGCTGCCCGGGCAGGTCGCCGAACTCGTCAAGGAGTACAAGGCACTTGCCACCAGCTGGCTGCGCAAGCGCGGCGCCTGGCAGGTCGTGGACCGGGTGCAGGCGATCGATGACGTGTCGGCGCTCGCCGACAACTCCGGGTATTCGCCGTTCCTCACCACCGATCAGAAGATCCAGCTCCTGGAGACCGGCGACCCCGTCGCCCGGCTGAAGCTCGCCACCCAGCAACTGCGTGACCACCTCGCCGAGCAGGACGTCGCCGAGACCATCGCCAAGGACGTGCAGGAAGGCGTCGAGAAGCAGCAGCGCGAGTTCCTGCTGCGGCGGCAGCTCGAAGCCGTGCGCAAGGAACTGCGCGAGCTGAACGGCGAGCAGGACGGCGAGGAGTCCGACGACTACCGGGCGCGCGTCGAGGCCGCCGATCTGCCGGAGGCGGTACGGGAGGCCGCGCTCAAGGAGGTCGACAAGCTGGAGCGGTCGAGCGATCAGTCGCCCGAGGGCGGATGGATCCGGACCTGGCTCGACACCGTTCTTGAGCTGCCCTGGAACGAGCGGACCGAGGACTCGTACGACATCCGGGGCGCCCAGCGGGTGCTCGACGCCGAGCACGCCGGGCTGCAGGACGTGAAGGAGCGCATCACCGAGTACCTCGCCGTGAGGAAGCGGCGTGCGGACCGGGGACTGGGCGTCGTCGGCGGGCGGCGCGGCGGTGCCGTGCTCGCCCTCGTCGGGCCGCCCGGCGTCGGCAAGACCAGCCTCGGGGAGTCCGTGGCGCACGCCATGGGGCGCAAGTTCGTCCGGGTCGCGCTCGGCGGCGTACGGGACGAGGCGGAGATCCGCGGGCACCGGCGTACCTATGTGGGCGCCCTGCCCGGTCGTATCGTCCGGGCCATCAAGGAGGCGGGCTCCATGAACCCCGTCGTCCTGCTCGACGAGATCGACAAGGTCGGCTCCGACTTCCGGGGCGACCCGGCCGCCGCGCTGCTCGAAGTCCTCGACCCCGCGCAGAACCACACCTTCCGGGACCACTACCTGGAGGTCGAGCTGGACCTGAGCGACGTCGTCTTCCTGGCTACGGCCAACGTCCTGGAGGCGATCCCCGAGGCGCTGCTCGACCGGATGGAGCTCGTCCGGCTGGACGGGTACACGGAGGACGAGAAGGTCGTCATCGCCCGGGACCACCTGCTGCCGCGGCAGCTGGAGCGGGCCGGGCTCGGCGCCGACGAGGTCGTCCTCGACGAGAGTGCGCTGCGCAAGCTCGCCGGGGAGTACACGCGCGAGGCGGGCGTACGGAACCTGGAGCGGTCCGTGGCGCGGCTGCTGCGCAAGGTCGCGGCCCAGCACGAACTGGGGCATCGGAAGCTGCCGTTCACCGTCACCGACGGGGACCTGCGCGGGCTCATCGGGCGCCCGCACCACGTACCCGAGTCGGCCCAGGACCCGGCGGAGCGGCGGACGGCCGTGCCGGGCGTCGCGACCGGCCTCGCGGTCACCGGCGCGGGCGGCGACGTGCTGTACGTCGAGGCGTCGCTGGCCGACCCGGAGACGGGCGCGGCGGGGCTGACCCTCACCGGCCAGTTGGGCGACGTGATGAAGGAGTCCGCGCAGATCGCGCTCTCCTTCCTCCGCTCGCACGGCGCGGAGCTGGAGCTGCCCGTCGCCGACCTGAAGGACCGGGGTGTGCACATCCACTTCCCGGCGGGCGCGGTCCCCAAGGACGGCCCGAGCGCCGGCGTCACCATGACGACGGCCCTCGCGTCGCTCCTGTCCGGCCGGCTCGTCCGCACGGACGTGGCGATGACGGGTGAGGTGTCGCTGACGGGGCGTGTGCTGCCCATCGGCGGGGTGAAGCAGAAGCTGCTCGCCGCGCACCGGGCCGGGGTCACGACGGTCATCATCCCGAAGCGCAACGAGCCCGACCTCGACGACGTCCCCGCCGAGGTCCTCGACAAGCTCGACGTCCACGCCGTCACCGACGTCCGCCAGGTGCTGGAACTGGCACTCGCCCCGGCGGGGGTGGTGGAGGTGCCCGTGGCCGCGTGATCTCGGCGCGGCGGTTCCCCAAGGCTCCGGTGGTGGTGTGACGGACGCCCACCGGACGGGTGAAGGCCCGGGTCCCCGAGAGGGAGACCCGGGCCTTTCCCGTGGGTGGAAGGAGGAAGGGGGGCGGGCCGACGCGTGCGGAGGAGCGGGCAGGCGGGCGCGCGTGTGGAAGCGCGCGGGGGCGAGGCGGTCGGTGTCGGCCCGTGGCTGCGAAATACTGAACGGCGCCGCCCGCCACGGCGGCCCTGGCGGAAACTTTCACGAACCCGGAATCGGAATCAGGAGCACTGACGTGCACGACGAGGGCGGAAACGGCGACGGCCGCGGTGTCGGAACCGGTATGCCGACCGGTGGTATGGACCAGGCGTACCTGGCACTGGAACGGGAGCTGACGGTCCTGCTGCGGCGGGCCCGCGCCAAGTCCGGGGAGATGGCCCGGGCCGTCCACCCCGACCTGGAGTCCGCCGCCTACGGCCTTCTCGCCCGCCTCGACGAGGCCGGCCGCCTCCGCGCCACCGAACTCGCCGCCTACATCGGCGTCGGCAAGGCCACCATGTCCCGTCAACTCCGCGCCCTGGAGCACCTCGGCCTCATCGCCCGTGAACCCGACCCCGCTGACGGCCGCGCCTGGCTCGTCCACCTCACGGAGGAGGGCCGGGCCCGCTTCCGGGCGGTCCGGGACGCCCGACGGGTCGCGTACGTACGGCAGCTCGCGGGGTGGGACCGGGACGAGGTGGCCCAACTGGCGCGGCTGCTGCACCAGCTGAACCGGGGGGTGGAGAGCTGAGCGGGGGAGGGGCGGCCCTCACAGCTCCACGAACACCACGCTCGCGTCGTCGTGCGTCTTGGCGCGTCCCAGGAACTCACGCTCCACATCGGTGACTTCGAGTTCCCGCACGCGCTGCACCAAGCCGTGCGCCCCCGCCTTCCGTACGAAGGTGAGGCAGTCCGTCCAGTCGCCCTCGCGGAACTTCTCCACCCACCGGCTCGCGCCGTCCGTCAGTGCGACCAGTGAACGGACCTCCTCGCGGGGGACGGTTCCCGTCACCGCCCGTGCGGCCACGGCGGGATCGGCGGCCGCCGTCCAGAAGCCGCCCTCCTTGTTCCGGACGGTCGAGTCGGCGATCGCGGCCGTGGCCAGGGAAGCCCGGGGCAGCAGGGACAGACGGTCGTCCAGTACGGCCGTCACCGTGCCGTCCGGTCGTTCGAACAGCAGGGCCGAGTCGGACAACACCAGGTACTCCACGGCCGTTGACGACCAGCGGGCGAGGACCACTGTGGCCTGTGGGGTTCGTGGGTGAGAAAGGTCACAGGTTTGGGTGTGGGCTCGGACGGTACGAGAAATGGCCTGTGAGAGCACGTCGGGCAACGGCGCATCCCGCTCCGAAACGGACAGTTCGGTCAGGGTGCCGCCGAGGTGGGAAGTGAACCATGCGACTGAATGTCGACAGCCGTAGTCGACGGGCGGCGGGGTCACGCCGTCGAGGAGGACGAGGGCACCGCCCTGTCCCCCCGCGGGAAGGGCTACCGCCGCGAAGTCCTCGTTGGGGCGGAGGGGGGCGCCGGGCTCCGAGGCGAGTTCAGTGCGCATTCGGCCAGTCTGCACGAGCCCTCCGCGAGATCCGTGAAAGGCCGACAAGGGTTGCCGTACGACCCGGACCCTCCAGACGGGGCGCCGGGTTTGGCATGGAATGATCGTGAGCGGTGAAGCGCGGCGGCGAATACTGTCAAAGCGCGTCGCCGACGTCCAACCGGTCCGCTGTACGGGGCAACGGCACGAGCCGGAGGAACTTGCCCGTCAACTCCCTGGGGATGTTCACTCCTTCGGGTGGCGGGACTGATGATGCGGGACCACTGCCCACCGGCACTGGGAGGGTCGGGAGCCGTACCGGGGGGACGGCTGTATTCGACTAATTGACGGATCGTCACCCGGGCTAATGGGTAAACGAGTCAGGAATGCGAGCACCGGTGCAGAAGACGCGGCCTCGGCGCGCAGGCAAGCAGGCAGCTTCGAAGGCCTCCGCGGCCTCCCCGAACCAACAGGGGACGGCACAGGCGCAGGCCCCCGCCGTCGGCACCGGGCGGAAGGCGCGCGTACGCAACCGGCTCATCGTCGCCGTGGCCGTCGTGGCCGCCGCCATAGCGGGCGCGGGGGCGCCCTCGATCCTCGCGGCCTCGGAGCAACTGCGCGACACCCAGAGCCTGGTCACGCTCGCCGGGCGGACCCAGGAGACGCTCACCCTCGCGCACGCGCTGGCGGACGAGCGGGACGAGGTCACCGCCTACATCGCCGCCGGGCGGCCCAAGTCGGCCGCGCCCAGCAAGCAGCGCGGTGACCGCGTCGACACCCAGGTCGAGGAGCTGAGCGCCGACACCGGCACCTCCGCCGCGATGCGGGAGACCATCGAGAGCGCCGAGTCCATCGCCGGCGTACGGGAAGCGGCGCTCTCCGGGAAGAGCACCGCTCTCGAAGCGCACACGGCGTACACCGCCGTCGTCACCGAACTCCACGCCCTCGCCGAGGAACTGGCCGAGCAGTTGCCGCCCCGCGCGGGCGGCGGCGGCAGTACTCACGCGCTCGCCGAACTCGACACCGCCGTCCAGCAGGCCGCCGCCGCCCGCGGTCTGCTCGTCGCCGCGCTCAGCGTCCCGACGACCACCCAGACGGTCATCGACCCCACCACCGGGCTGCCCACCACCACGACCGGCGCCTCGGCCGCCGACAAGAAACAGCGCGACGCCCTCAGCGCCGCCGCCCAGCAGGCCCGCGTCCGCTCCGACGCCGCCCTCGCCCACTTCCGCGAGACCGCGCCCGCCGCCGGCCGCTCCTCGTACGACGCCACGGTCACCGGCCCCGAGGCCGACACCGCGGACACGTACCTGACGGACCTCACCGACCTGCCCACGCTCTCCGACAGTGAGGCGGGCACCAGCGCGAAGAAGGTCGGCGCGGCGCTCTCCGCCCGCGTGGACCTGATGCGCGGCGCCGAGTCCTCGCTCTACGACCGGCGCACCAAGGACCTCGCCCAGCTGCGCGACGAGGACGTCACCGCGCTGGAGATCCGGATCGCCGTCCTCGGCGCCCTGATGCTCCTCGCCGTCGGCGTCGCCACCGGCATGGCCCGGTCCCTCACCCGCCCGCTCGCCGTCCTGCGCATCGGCTCCGCCCGCGTCGCCGGCGACCCGGCCACCGAGGAACCGGTCAAGTTCACCGGCCGCGACGACGAGTTCGCCCAGGTCGTACGTTCCGTCAACGCGCTCCACGCGCACGCCCTCGCCCTGCACGAGCGGCTCGCGCCCCTGGAGGGCGACCGCAAGCACCTCATCGGCCAGCGCCGGACGATGGCCGACGACCGCGACCGACTGCGCGCCGAACTCGCGGAGGCCACCGCCCACCTGACGAAGGTCCAGCACAGCGTCCATGCCACCTTCGTCAACCTCGCGCTGCGCACCCTCGGCCTCGTCGAGCGGCAGCTCGCCGTCATCGAGTCCCTGGAGGAGCGCGAGCAGGACCCCGACCGGCTCGCCACCCTCTTCAAGCTCGACCACTTCGCGACCGTCATGCGCCGCCACAGCGAGAACCTCCTCGTCCTGGCCGGCCACGAGCACATCCAGCACCACGCCGTACCCGTCCCGCTCGTCGACGTCGTCCGCGCCGCGGTCAGCGAGATCGAGCGCTACGAACGCGTCCGCATCGCCGCGCTGCCGCCGGGCGCGCACGTCGCCGGGTTCGCCGCCGACGACCTCAGCCATCTCCTCGCCGAACTCCTGGAGAACGGCACGTCGTTCTCGCCGCCGGAGATGTCCGTCGAGGTCTCCGGCTGGCTGATGGAGAACGGCGAGATCACCCTCTCCGTCCAGGACGGCGGCATCGGCGTCGCCCCCGACCGGCTCGCCAGGCTCAACTCCCGCCTCACCGACTTCGACCCCGAGGCCCCCTACGAGCAGGAGGACGGCCAGGGACTCGGCCTCGGCCTGTACGTCGTGGCCCGCCTCGCCCACCGGCTCGGCACCCCGGTCCGGCTCCAGCCGCACGGCTCGGGCGGTACGGCCGCGGTCGTCGTCCTGCCCAAGGCGCTGCTGGCCCCCACGCCCGCCGTACCGGTGGGGACCCCGGTCTCGATCACGCCCTCGCTCTCCCTGCCGGGCGTCGACGCCGAGGCCAACTCGAACGTCCTGCCCGGCCGTTCCGTCGCCGTACGCGAGCCCGAGGGCGACGGCGACCCGCTCATCGAGGCGGCCGAGCGGGCACTGCTGGCCAAGGAGACCGTGGGGACGGCCGCCGACGCCGCCGGGACCGTTGGGGCCGTCGTACCGGAAGACGACGGACCCGAGGCCGGACCCGAGGCCGGACCCGAAGCCGGACCTGAGGCCGGACCTGAGGCCGGACCTGAGGCCGGACCTGAGGCCGGACCCGAGGCCGGACCCGAAGCCGGGACCGAGTCCGTGTCCGAGACGACGATGGAGCTCTTCGCTCCGGTGGCCCCGGGGAAGGGCGCCGACGAGGACAACGGCGAGGCCATCGCCACCGACACCGCCGACGACCCGTACACGAGCGAACCCGACACCCATGAGCGTGCCGCCGACGAAGGGAACGCGGCGCGCACGGCGGAGGTGTCACGGGCCGGGACGGACGGGCCACGGGTCGAGGAGACCCCGCGCCTCACAGACAAGGGCCTGCCCAAGCGCACACCGAAAATCACCGCGCCCACGCCCACGGCCCCCCGGCCACGGGTCGGGGGCGTGAACGCCGAGGAGCTGCGCCGCCGACTCGGCGGGTTCCACCAGGGTGCCAAGGAGGGGCGTCGCGACGTCGAGGCGGAGATCGCCGAGCAGTCGGGTGAGACGCGGATGCCCGTGCCACATGAGTACCGGACAGAGGCAGTTGACACCACGGGGGGCACTTCCGAGGAGGAAAGCAGTTGACCGCGCCCATTACCTTCGGACTGAGCAGTGAAGCCCGCAACCTGCACTGGCTCTTGACCAACCTCGTCGAGGAGGTGCCGGGGCTGCTGTCGGTCGCGGTGGTCTCCTCCGACGGCCTGCTGCTGCTCTCCTCCGACCCCGGCAGAAACGCCGAGGCCCGACAGGCCCGGGAAGAGCGGCCGCAGGGCCCCCGGGGCTCCGCCGCCGACCTGGCCACCATCGTCTCCGGCATCGGCAGCCTCACCATCGGCGCCGCCAAGCTGATGCAGTTCGGCGGGGTCAAGCAGACGATGGTCGCGATGGACGAGGGCAGCCTCTTCGTGATGTCGATCAGCGACGGCTCGCTGCTCGGCGTGCACGGCGCCCCGGACTGCGACATGAGCGTGGTGGCGTACCACATGGCGCTCTTCGTCGGCCGCGCCGGCCATGTCCTCACCCCGGAACTCCGCAGCGAACTCCGCAAGTCCCTGGAGACCGAGGCGGCCGGGAGCAGCCGATGAGCGGCCAGAAGAAGAGCGCGGCGGGCGCCCCCGAGCCCGGCCCGGCGAAGCGCCCGGCCGCGCCGAAGGGCGCGAACAAGCTCCCCGTGCGCGGCGGCGACCGCAAACCCGCCCGCGTACGCCCCTATTCGCTCACCGGCGGACGCACCCGCTTCGGCCACGTCCTGCTCGTGGAGACGTTCGTCGCGGTACTCGAAGCCCCGGCCGAGCGGCGCGAGTTGCCGAATGGTTCACTCAACACCAAGGTGATGCCCGAGATGCGGGCCATCGTCGAACTCTGCCGCCGTATGCGGACGGTGGCGGAGATCGCCGCGCTGCTGAAAATGCCGCTCGGCGTGGTCCGCGTCCTCCTCAGCGATCTCGCGGACCAGGGAAAGATCCGTGTGTACGGAACAGGTCACGGACCGGGACAGCCGGACCGCGCTCTGCTGGAAAGGGTGCTGAGTGGACTCCGCCGTCTCTGACGCCGCCTCGGCCGGCGTCAACCCCGACGCCTCGGCCGGCGTCACCCCGGGCGTCGACGACGACGCCCCCCGCGTCGAGGTCGACGCGGACACTCCTCGTATCGACGCGGACGCCGTGCGCGCCGGTCTCGGCTCACCCGGCGTCGACGTGGACGCGACCCCGCCCGGGGGCTACGCCCGCGCCGCCTCCCGGGGTCTCGACCGGCTCGCCGACACCGCGGTGGCCGGGCCCGGCGCGGAGCCCGAGGAGGAGCTCGAGGAGGAGCTGAAACCCTGGCAGTCCGACCTCAGCCGAGCCCCCATCGCCACGAAGATCGTGGTGGCGGGTGGCTTCGGCGTCGGCAAGACCACCTTCGTCGGCGCGGTCTCCGAGATCACCCCTCTCCGGACCGAGGCGCTGATGACCGAGGCCAGCGTCGGTACGGACGACCTCTCCGCGACGCCGGACAAGCTCACCACCACCGTGGCCATGGACTACGGCCGCATCACCCTCGACGACGACCTCATCCTCTACCTGTTCGGCACGCCCGGCCAGGAGCGGTTCTGGTTCATGTGGGACGACATGGTGCGCGGCGCGATAGGCGCGGTCGTCCTCGCCGACACCCGCCGCCTCGGCGACTGCTTCCCCGCGCTCGACTACTTCGAGAGCTGCGGACTGCCGTACATCGTCGCGGTCAATGCGTTCGACGGCAGCGTGCGGTACGAACCCGAGGACGTACGGGACGCGCTGACCGTGCCCGACCATGTGCCTGTCACGATCATGGACGCACGCAAGCGGGCCTCCGCGATGGAGACCCTGCTGGCGCTCTGCGCCCACGCGATATCCCTCAGCCCCGAGTAGTCCCTCCCAGCGGGACGCCACGGGACGCCACGGACGAACCAGGAGACCTGTCCGGATGCGGAAGATTCTCGTCGTCGGAGCCGGCCAGTCGGGGCTGCAACTGGCCCTCGGACTGCAGTCGCACGGGTACGAGGTCACACTGATGTCCAATCGGACCCCGGACGAGATTCGCGCCGGCCGGATCATGTCCACCCAGTGCATGTTCGACTCGGCGCTCCGGCACGAGCGCGACCTCGAACTCAACTTCTGGGAGTCCCAGGCCCCCAGGATCGAGGGCGTCGGTGTGTCCGTCGCCGGACCGGACGGGGAGCGTGCCGTCGACTGGGTCGGCAGGCTGCGCGGGTACGCGCAGGCCGTGGACCAGCGCGTGAAGATGGCCGGCTGGATGGAGACGTTCGCCCGGCGGGGCGGCCAGTTGGTCATCCACGGCGCCGCGGTCTCCGACCTCGACTACTTCTCCCGCGTGTACGACCTCGTGCTCGTCACCGCGGGCAAGGGCGAGCTGGTGCGGATGTTCCGCCGCGACGCCTCCCGCTCGCCCTACACCGAGCCGCAGCGCGCGCTCGCCGCCGTGTACGTGCACGGGCTGGACCCGCGCCCCGAGCACCCGGAGTTCGACGCGGCCCGCTGCAACCTGGTGCCCGGCCTCGGCGAACTGATCGTCCAGCCGGTCCTCACCACCTCCGGGCGCGCCGACGCGCTGTTCTGGCTGGGCCTGCCCGGCGGCCCGCTCGACGTCTTCGACGGCGTCCGGGACGCCGAGGAGCAGCTCGCCCTCACTCTCCAACTGATGGAGCGGTACACCCCCTGGGAGTACGCGCGCGCCACCGGGGCCGAGGTGACCGATGCGGGCGCGGCGTTGACCGGCCGCTACACGCCGGTGGTCCGGCACCCCGTCGCGCGGCTTCCCGGCGGCGGTCCGGTGCTGGGCGCCGGGGATGTGGTCGTGGCCAACGACCCACTGACCGGGCAGGGGGCGAACTCGGCGACCAAGTGCGCGGCCGTGTACCTCGCCGCGATCCTCGACCACGGGGACGGGGAGTTCGACGAGGCGTGGATGCGGCGGACGTTCGAACGGTTCTGGCAGATCGCCGGGCCCGTCACCAAGTGGACCAACACGATGTTGGCTCCGCCGGCCGAGCATGTGCTGGGGTTGGTCGGGGCGGCTGAGGAGCTGCCGGTGGTGGCGGATCGTTTTGCCAATGGGTTCGATGATCCGGCGGATTTCGAGGGGTACTTCTACGAGGCGGAGAAGACTCGGGCGTACCTTTCGGAGGTCGCCGGGGGGTAGGCGGGTAGGCGCCGTAAGGGTGCTTCCCGGGTGCCGGGTGCCGGGTGCGGGGTGTGTGTGGTTGCTCGCGCCCACGCGGCGGAGCCGTATGGCGATTACAGCCCCGCGCCCCTAAAGAACCGGGGGCTTCGGGAGGTCGAACTCCTTCAGCGGCTTGCCCTTCGGGTCCGGGCGTACCGCGCCCAGGACCGGGTTGGCGGCCACGGGCGAGACCTTGATCTTCGTGCCCTGGCGCGGGGCCTGGATCACCATCCCGTCTCCCAGGTACAGAGCCACGTGGGTGGCCTTCCTGAAGTAGACGACCAGGTCGCCGGGGCGGAGCTTGTTCAGGGGGACGCGGGGGAGTTGGGCCCATTGCTCCTGGCTGGTGCGGGGGATGGGGTGGCCCGCGCGGGACCAGGCTTCCGAGGTGAGGCCTGAGCAGTCGAAGGTCCTCGGGCCCTCGGTGCCCCATTCGTACGGCTTGCCGATCTGGGCGACGGCGTGGCGCAGGGCCTTCGCGCCGGCGCGGGTCGGCGGGCGCACCGTGCTGAGGGCGCCGGAGGTGACGGGTTCCCGCTGGGCCTCGGCCGTGGTGCCCTTCTCCAACTCCTCGATGGCGGCGAGCTGTTCGGCGGTGAGGGAGGCGAGGAGCCTCTCGATCTCGTCGAGCCGGTCGCGTACGGCGTCGCGCTCCTTCCTGCGTCGCTCGGTGAGGGTGAGCTGCCGGTCGAGGGCCGCGCGTGCCTTGCGGGCGAGCGCGTCGGTGTCCTGCTCGCTGCCGACCATCCGTTCGATCGTCTCGGCCCGGTCCTGGGCGACCTGACCGATCACATGTCCCTGCTCCAGCGCCCGGTGCGGGTCGCGGGCCATCAGCAGCCGTACGTACGGGGAGAGCGCGCTGCTGCTGTTCTGGTACTGCTGCCGGGCCAGCCGGCCGGCCGCGCCCCGGCTGTCGTGCAGGGAGAGGCGGGCCGCGGCGAGCCGCCGGTCGAGCTTCGCCACCTCGGCCCGCTGCTTCGTCAGCTCCTCATCGGTCGCGTTGTACGCCTCGGTGGCCTCCTCGGCCTCGCGGTGGAGCCGCTGGAGGTCGGTGAGGAGCTCGGCGACCGAACGGGTGTCGGGGGAGGGGGGCTCGGCGCCGGTGTCCCTGCCGGTGTCCGTGCCGGTCGCCGTCGCCGTCGCCGTCTCCGGCTCCGCGTCCGCGCTCTCGCCGGTCGGGTCCGGCTTCGCGTCCGCGTTCGCTCCTGGGTTGTCGTTGGCCGTCGGGGGTTCCGGTGCGGCCATGACCGGAGTGGGGGCCGTGGTGAGGAGGGCGCCGGTGGTGAGCGCCGTCACCGTCGCCGTACCGACCAGGCGCAGAAGCCTTCCTGACACGTCATCACCTCCGCTGCGGGGGTGGGCCGTCCACCTCGCATCGGCAGGATGGGGGAAGTGGGGGGTGGGCGCGCGCCGGGTGGACCGTTCGGCGCCCGGGTGTCACTCGTCGGTGGGGCGCGGCTTCGTGGGCGGCGTGGCGGATTGCCCGCCCGGGGAGCCGGCAGTGTCCGGGGTGTCGAGGGCGGTCGGGGTGTCCGGCTTGGACCAGGGCCGGTTCAGGCGGCGGCCGGGGTCCGCGTCGGGGGCGTACTCGTACTTCCACAGCTGGTGCATGAAGCCGCCGCGGCCGGCGTCGACCCGGCGGTAGACGAGGACGGTCGGCGGGCCGCCGGCGGCGTCGGGCACGGGGACCCGGTACGTCTTCGGGGGGTGCCCGGTGATGCCGAGCAGCACGGGCAGGACGCGCCCGTCGAGGGGGCCGCCCACGAAGGGGGTGTCTTGGCTCTTCACCGGACCAGTGTCACAGCAGGTGTGTGGCGTCGCCGACCACGGGGAGGATGCGGCGGGCCAGGGTGCCGACGGCGCCGTCGGGGGTCTCGACGGTGAGGGCGTGCCGTACGGCGGCGGCGGTCTGCGGGTCGCGGCCGGCGGTGGCGGTGAGACAGGCGACGAACTGCTCGACGAGCCAGTCGCGGAGCTCACCGACGTCCGGTTGCTTGCCCTCGTCGAGCCAGATCAGGGAGGCGGCCTCCACGGAGGTGATCCACATACGGACGGTCATCCGCAGCCGCAGACCCGGCTCGGCCACCTCCAGATGCCGCAGGATGTGATCGGCGGCGGCCCGCCGGACCCCGTCCACTATGGCCGTCGCCCGGGAGGTCTCCACGACGCTGCCGCCCTGGAGGAGGGCGCTGAAGCCGGTGTCGTGCTCGTCCACGAAGGCCAGATAGCGGTCGAGGGCTCGGGTCAGTCGGCTGGTGAGGGGTCCCTCGGCCGGCTCGTCGAAGCAGTGCTCCAGCTCCTCGGCGGCCGAACGCAGGGCCGCCTCGTAGAGCTGCTGCTTGCCGCCGGGGAAGTAGCGGTACACGAGGGGGCGGGAGACCCCGGCCGCCTCCGCCACGTCGTCGAGGGAGACGTCCTCCGGCGCGCGGTGCGCGAACAGCTCCAGCGCGGCGTCCAGCAGCTGGCTGCGCCGCTCTTCCACACTGAGTCGGCGGTACGCGCGGGTGGGGGCCTCGGACGTCATACCTCGCAGCGTAGCCGGGGGCGTGGGGCTTCTCGCGCAGTTCCCCGCGCCCCTGAATGACCAGGCCATGCGGGCCTGAAAGAGAAGGGTCCCGCGGGCCGAAAAGCCAGGGGCGCAGCCCCTGCTTTTCAGGGCGCGGGGAACTGCGCGACCAGTCCCCGCCGGACCAGTCCCCGCCGGGCCAGTCCCCGCCGGGCCAGTCCCCGCCGGACCAGTCCCCGCCGGGCCCGCGCCCGCCGACGCACCCGGACCCCCTCCCCTGACGCGCCCGGCCGAAAAGAACTACGCCAGCAACCCCGACGACCTCCACATACGGCGTCCCACACCCTGAAGGACACCGATGTCGTCCAGGAAGTCCGTCAGCCGCTTCGCCCCGGTCTGCATGATGTCGCGACGGTGCGCACTGGCCCGCACCTGGGCGACAGCCACTCGCTGGTCGAGGCCGACGTTCGAGTACACCTCGGGGTTGATGAAGGCGACGGCGAAGACGCGGGCGAACTCGCCGGAGGTGACCCGGGTGAAGCTCCTGGACAGCCGCGGGGCCGTCACCATCTGGCGGCGCAGCTCCTCACGGGCGTAGCGGACGTGCCGGGCCTCCTCGACGACATGGATGCGGGTGACGCCCCGGATGAGCGGCTGGACGCGCTCGTCGGCGAAGGTCAGACGCTGCATCCAGTCGAGGATCTCCTCGCCGAGGAGGGTGGAGGTGAAGGAGCCGGGGGTCGTCGAGATCGTCTTGAAGAGGCGGCCCAGGTTGTGGTGCAGCCGGCTCACCGGGTAGTACGGGGTGTCGCCCTTGCTGATCAGCCGGGCGAACATCTTCGAGTGCCGGCACTCGTCCTCGATCTCCGTCAGGGCATAGCGGACGTGCGCGCTGGTCGCGGCCTTGTCGTATATGTGCCGTACCAGCAGCTGCATGAGGATGATCTCGAACCAGATGCCGAGCGAGGCCAGCGCCGCCGCCTCGTGCCGGGAGAGCGCGATCCGCTGCTCCTCCGACATCGTCCGCCACATCGGCGTCCCGTACAGGGAGACCAGCTCCGGCGGCCAGAACCACTTCCCCTCCTCGAAGGGGGCGTCCCAGTCCAGCTCCTTGTCCGGGTCGAAGGAGTGCTTGGCGGACGACACGAGCAGCCGTTCGGCCACCTGCTCCCGGTCCTTGAGGAGCCCGAGCGCGTCGCGCAGCATCTCCGCCTCCGGCACCGGGTTCGTCGAGTCCACCGAGGTCACGGGGTTCACCGAGGGCACCGTAGTCATGGCTGTCGCAGCTCCTCGTGCGGAAGTTCAGGGAGTTACCGGCGGTCACCGCTTATGAGACTACCTGTCAGCAAGGCCGTCAATCCCTCGCGCGCCACTTGTTGACGACCCGTCTACCCCATGCGAGTGCGCGAAGCGCGGTGGCCGGTTCCTGACGGTGACGTGACGTGCAGTAGCGTGCTGGCGTGTCCATGCCTCCACCGCCCCAGCAGCCCCAGCCGTACGGTCAACAGCCGCCGCACCAGGGGCCGTACGGTCAGCCGTACCCGCCGCAGTCGCAACCACAGTCGCAACAGCAGCCGCAGCCGCAGCCGTACGGTCAGCAGCCGTACCCGCCGCAGCAGTACGGCCAGCCGTACCCCGCCGGGTGGCAGCCCGTGCCGCCCCCGAAGAGCCGGGTGGGCCTGATCCTCGGGATCGTCGGCGGAGTCGTCGGTCTCGTGGTGGTCGGCGCGGTGGGGCTGTGGGTCGTCGGGACGCAGAGCACGAGCGGATTCCCGGAGGCCGAGTACAAGCTGGCGCTGCCCGAGACCGTGCTGGACGGTGAGTACAAGCTGGCCCAGGACCTCTCCGACACGACGGGGCAGCAGGTGGCGGAGGAGGCGGAGGGCGCCTGGGACGCCCGCGACGTCACGGCCGCCGTCGCGCAGTACACACCGCTGGCGGACGGGGCCGAGGGCGCCCTGATCGTCTCGGGCATGTACGGCCGGTTCAAGAACACCGACGCCGCCCGCGACAACATGCTGAAGGGCGCGGCCGAGGTCGACACGATCACGGTGGTCGTGCCGCCCGAGGACTACACCCCGGACGACTCCGACCTCACCATCAGCTGCCAGGTCGTCACCCAGGAGCAGGCCGGCAGCGAGGTCACGTACCCGATGTGCGCCTGGGCCGACGGCAACACCGGGGCGTCCGTCGCGGAGCTCAGCGTGGCGAGCGTCGGGCAGGACGCCTCGGAGGTGGATGTGGAGGCCTTCGCGGAGCGAACCCTGCAGGTCCGCTCCGAGATCCGGCAGCGGATCAGCTGAGGGCGGCGTCCGCCACGACGGGCTCGGCAGCCGGTTCCGCCGGGCCCGCCGGGAACGACGTGCGCAGGGTGAACGCGTACGGCGTCGGACCGTGGGCGCGGAGGTGGAGGATCCGTTCCTCCGCCTCCGCCACGGAGGGGCGGTGGCCGACGGGGACCCACCACAGGGCGGCCGCCGCGTCGGCCAAGCGCTCGAACCACTCCCGCCTGCGGGACAGCAACTCCCTGTGCTGTCCCTGGTACATGAAGGCCGTGAGGGCGTCGGTGTCCCGCCACACCGACATGTTGATGATCAGCCACTCGTCGCCGAGGACAGGGATGTCCGTCGCGTTGCCCGAGTCGCTCTGCAGGCGCCAGACGAAACCGGCGGAGGTGTCGGCGACCGCGTTCACGGGGTCCAGGGCGTCTACGAATTCCTTCAACCGGGGGGAGTCCAAGGGGGCTTTGAGACGGGCGATGTTGACCTGGGCGAGTTGGTACGCGGCGGAAGTCATGGACCGGACGATAGAACGGTTGGCTTCGGGGGTTGTACCGCTTATCTCAGCCGGTGGTCATGTTTGGCATCAAGCACCGCCCTCATCACCTCCCTCGCGATCGGTGCCGCGTCCCCGCCCCCGCTGATGTCGCCCCGCACCGCCTCCGCGTCCTCGACCACCACCGCCACGGCCACCTCGGGTTCGATCGCGTCGTCGGACTGGGCCCAGCCGATGAACCAGGCGAAGGGGGTGCCGGAGTTGCCGATGCCGTGTTGGGCGGTGCCGGTCTTGCCGCCGACGGTGGCGTGGCGGAGGGCGGCGTTGGCGCCGGTGCCGTCCTCGACGACGCCGCGCATGAGGTCGCGCAGGCGCCTCGCGGTGGCGGGGTTCATGGCCTGACGGAGGGTGCGCGCGCCCGAGGCGGAGACCGTGCGGCCGCTCGCCGTGGTGGTGCGCTCGACGAGGTACGGCGACCGCACCGAGCCCCCGTTGGCGACGGCCGCCGTGACGAGCGCCATCTGGAGGGGGGTGGCGCGGGTGTCGTACTGGCCGATGGAGGAGAGGGCGAGCTGGGCCCGGTCCATCTCGGTGTCGAAGCTGCTGGGGGCGACCGAGAAGGGGATCCGGAGGCCCGGGTCGTTGAAGCCGAAGGCCCGGGCCGTGTCCGTCATGGCGCCGAGGCCGACGTCCACGCCCAGCTTCGCGAAGACCGTGTTGCACGACCACTCGAAGGCATAGCGCAGGGAGGCGTTCTCGCAGCCCTCGACCTCGTTGGCGAGGGAGGTCGTCGTGCCCGGCAGGGTGTACGGGGCGGGGGAGCGGGTGGGGGCATCGAGGTCCGTGACCACCCCGGCGTCCAGCGCCGCCGCGGCCGTCACCACCTTGAACGTCGAACCCGGCGGATAGGTCTGCCGCACCGCCCGGTTGAGCATCGGCCTGCTCGCATCCCCGTTCAGCCGCGCCCACGCCTCGGCCACCGGGCGCCCGTTGCCGGAGAGCACTCCGGGGTCGTACGACGGTCGGGACACCAGCGCCAGGACGCGCCCGGTGGCCGGTTCGAGCGCGGCGACCGCGCCCCGGCGGGCGCCGAGCCCGAGGTACGCCGCCCGCTGGGCCGCCTCCTGGAGGGTGGTGACGACCTCGCCGCCCGGGTTCTGGTCGCGGGTGACGTCGTTCCACAGGGGGAGGAAGGACAGCAGTGGGTCGCTGCCGTCGAGGACGGAGTCCTTCGCGTGCTCCAGGAACGTCGTCCCGTACACCTGTGAGGCGAAGCCCGTGACCGGTGCGTACAACGGGCCGTCCCGGTACGTCCGTTCGTAGCGAAGCTGCTCCCCCGTGTCCTTCGAGCCGGTGACCGGGCGCCCCTCGACCACGATGTTCCCGCGCGGCTGGCCCCAACGGGCGATCGCCGGGCGGCGGTTGGCGGGATTGTCGTCGTAGGCCCGGGACTGGAAGACCTGGACGCGGGTGGCGTTGACGAGGAGGGCGAGCAGCAGCAGGGCGCAGAGGGCGGCGGCACGGCGGATGTACTTGGTCATGCGCCCCGGCCCTCCGGGCTGTCGTACGGGGCTTGGGGGAGAGGCCCGTGGTCGTACTGTCTCCTGGCGGAGTCGCTCAGCCGCATCAGCAGGGCCACGATGATCCAGTTGGTGACGACGGAGGAGCCGCCCTGCGCGAGGAAGGGCATCGCCATGCCGGTGAGGGGGATGAGACCGGTGACGCCGCCGGCGATGACGA
The DNA here is from genome assembly GCF_042802555.1 of Streptomyces sp. NPDC057474. Taxonomy (NCBI): domain Bacteria; kingdom Bacillati; phylum Actinomycetota; class Actinomycetes; order Kitasatosporales; family Streptomycetaceae; genus Streptomyces; species Streptomyces sp. NPDC057474. The sequence goes on from NZ_JBHVDX010000094.1 coordinate 26,909, forward strand.
AGACCTGGAGGGCGACGATCGAGGCGAGGCCGGTGGCCAGGAGGCGGCCGAAGGGGTCGCGCAGAGCGAGGCCGGTGCGGTAGCCGCGTTCCACCAGCAGGGCGTAGAGCAGGAAGATCGCGGTGAGACCGGCGAGGCCCAGCTCCTCGCCCGCCGTGGCCAGGATGAAGTCCGACTTGGCGGCGAAGTCGATCAGGATGGAGTGACCCAGACCCAGGCCCGTGCCGAGCAGCCCGCCGGCGGCGAACGCGAAGAGGGACTGGGCGAGTTGGTTGGGGCCCTGGCCCGCCTCGATCGACGCGAACGGGTGCAGCCAGTCCTCGACACGGCTGTGCACATGCGGTTCGAGCCAGCCGACGGCCACCGCGCCCACGCACGCCAGCAACAGCCCCACCGCGATCCAGCCGGTGCGGCCCGTGGCGACGTACAGCATGATCACGAACAGGCCGAAGAACAGCAGCGAGGTGCCCAGGTCCCGTTCCAGGACCAGGACGCCGACGCTGAGCAGCCAGATGGTGACGATCGGGCCGAGGACGCGCCCGGTGGGCAGTTGGAGGCGCTTGAACCGCCAGATCTGGCGCCCGGCGTACGCCAGCGCGTTGCGGTTCGCCGCGAGATAGCTGGCGAAGAACAGCGCGAGCAGCACCTTCGCGAACTCGCCCGGCTGGATGGAGAATCCGGCGATCCGCACCCAGATACGGGCCCCGTTGACCGGCGGGAACAGGATCGGCAGCGCCAGCAGGGCCAGGGCGGCCACCACCGAGACGTACGCGTATCGCTGGAGCACCCGGTGGTCGCGCAGCAGGGCCACGACCGTGATGAACAGCGCCACCCCGAGCGTCGACCAGTTCAGCTGCGCGGGTGCCGCCTGGTCGGCCGGGGTCTCCAGGTCGAGCCGGTGGATCAGCACGAGGCCCAGGCCGTTGAGGAGCACCGCGATCGGCAGCAGCAGCGGATCGGCGTACGGCGCCCGCAGCCGCACCACCAGATGGGCCAGCAGCGCGAGCACGCCGAGCCCGGCGCCGTAATCGGTGGCGCCGGGCGGGACGGTGCCGTTCTTCGCCAGACCGACAGCGCAGTAGCCGTACACGGAGAGCAGGACGGCCACGACGGTGAGGGTGAACTCGACGCCTCGGCGCCGGAGCAGGCGTACGGCGGGCGGCGGGGGCGGGTCCGAAGGATCCGCCGCCAGGGTCGTTCCGGCCTTGGTGGTCATGCCCGGAACTTACCTAAATGGAATGCCTTGTGTGTCTTGTCGCTCAGGCGCCGCACCAGCGTGGCGTCTTGAAGGCCTCGATGGAGCGGGCCGAGCCCCAGGCCCAGGCGCCGTCGACGAGCAGGTACCACTGCCGGCTGCCGTTGACGGTCCGGCCCTCGGCCCTGCGGAAGATCTAGACGATCTCTCCGTAGGGCGCGACCCGGATGACCGCGCCGTCGCGGGGCGGCGCGCTGCGCAGCATCGGACCGGTACGGGCGGCGACCTCCCCCTTGACGATCTGCTTGTTCTCTCGGTGGTCCTCCAGGTCGGCGCCGAGAGCGGGAGTCGTGGCCGCGAAGGCCACGAGAGCGCCACCGGCAGCGGCTATACCGAACCGCATGAGCAAAGTCCGCAGGGACATCGATGCTCCTCCATAAAGGGGGGCGAACACGAACATGACTATTCGCCACGTTAGGAGGAGGGAGGGTGATGCGCCTTTCTCAATGGGCCATCAGGGAAACGCCCCGGTAAGAGGCGCGAGGCTGTTTCTGATGTGCGGCTCCGCCGCGTGGGCGCGATCAGCACCCACTGACCGGCAGGCGTCGCACTGTGGCCACCGCACCCCCGTCCGGAGCGTTCTCGCATTTCGACCACGACCCCGGCACAGCAACAGGCGAGAGGGTCGGAATCCTCGGGCTTCGGTCCCGAGGAGCAAGTCAATCGGCCAGTTCCTCCAACTCCTCCAGGAACCGGACCGTCGCCAGCCCCGTGTGCAGGTACTCCACGAACAGTTCGTTGTGCAGTGCCCACGGCGAACGGCGGGTGCGGATCAGCCGGATCGCGTCCTCGGCGGAGTGCCCGTCGCGGATCAGCGCGTGCGCCACGACCAGACCGGACCGGTTGTACCCGCTGTAGCAGCGGACAAGGACCCGCTTGCCGTCCTCCAGCGCGTCGCACGCCGCCTGCGCCAGCCGCATCACGCCCGCCAGCTGCGTACCGTCCAGGGGCCCGTCCGGGATCGGCCACACATGGTGCTCGACGCCGTCGTCCGGCCCGTACCCCGGTAGCCGCAGCAGGGTCAGCACCAGATCGAACTCATCGCGTACGACCGCGAATTCGACGTCCCCGGTACCGGCCCGCCCCGCGAACTCGTGCCCGCCCATCCACAGCCCCGGCACGATCTCGCTCCACGGTTCGCCCGGAGCCGGAACATCGGGTTGCTTCCTGCGCGTCCGCAACGGCGCCTCCCCTAGGCGGTAGCCCCCTGACGACGGGTCGCCACCTCAAAGGTAGCCGGGTTCTTGCCGATGGAGCACCCCGCCTGTTCCCATGGTCGTGGGGTGATGGTGCATGAGCGGACTGCGCGTCATACCGACATGGCGGCACGGACAGGAGCGCCTGTACGTGTGCCGGACCGACGGGAGGAACATCGCCTGGTACGACCGTGAGGCGGGCCGGGTGAACCTCCTCGACGAGGAGCGCAGAGAGGATGTGCTGGCCGTTCTCGGCCCCTTCATCGCCGGCCCGGTCAGCGTGGGCCCCCCGCCCGTGCCGACCCCCGCCGAGCTGGCCCGGCTGAGCCTCCACCCGGACGACGACCTGGCCCCCAACCGCCCCGGCGAGGCCCTGCTGATCGCCCTCGACCGCGCTCCCGGCCCACCACGCCGGCTGCGTCCCGACCCGCGCCGCCGCGCCCTGGCCGCCGAGCAGACGGTCGGCGACGCGCTGGACCGGCTGGAGGGCGCCGGCTGGCACACCCTGCACTCCGTGCCGCTGCCGGGCGGCGACCGCATCCACCACCTGGTCATCGGCTCCGGGGGCCTGTTCTGTGTCCGGTCCCTCCACGCCCGCAGGCAGCGCGTCGTCGTCACCGACCCCGTGGTCGCCGTCGGCCGACACGAGCCCCGCGCGCTGCTGCGCGGGCTCCGCGCCGACGCCGACCGCGCCTCCTACGCCCTCACCGCCGAGGTCCACCCCGTCCTCGCCCTCGCCGAACCCTCCGCCCTCGACATCACCACACCCCTGCGCGAGGTACGCGTCCTGCGCGACACGGACCTCGCCGAACTCGCCCGCGCGGGTGGGGTGCTGAAGCCGGCGGACGTGGAGGGGCTGCACGCGATGGCCCGGGACCGGCGGACGTGGACCCGGGTGTAGGCCGTCACGGCAGTGGTCGCGCGGCCTCCGGGTCCAGGAGCGGCGCAAGCAGGTCGCCGTAGTCCTGGAGGCGGGGAGCGATGTCCGGGGCCCGGAACATCAGTGGGGCGGGGGAGGCGCACTCCTCGACCTCGGTCCAGGTCACCGGGGCGGAGACGGTCGGTTCGGGGCGGGCGCGCAGGGTGTAGGGCGCGGCCGTGGTCTTGCGGGCGGCGTTCTGGCTCCAGTCGACGAAGACCTTGCCGGGGCGCAGGCTGCGGGTCATGCGGTGGACGACCTGGCGGGGCAGCGCCTTCTCGGCCTCGACGGCGAGCTCCTTGGCGTACTCCGTCACCCGTTCCGAGGACGCCCCGCGCACCGCCGCCAGCAGATGCAACCCCTTCGACCCGGACGTCTTCGCGTACGCCTCGATTCCGTCCGCCGCGAGCCGCTCCCGCAGCCAGCAGGCGACCTCGCAGCACTCGACGACCGTCGCGGGCGTCCCCGGGTCCAGGTCGAAGACCAGCCGGTCGGCCTCGTCGGAGGAGTGGACGGTCCACTGGGGTGTGTGGAACTCGGCGACCTGGTTCGACGCCCACATCAGGCTCGCCAGGTCCTGGACCAGCACCATCCGGGCCGGTCCCTCCATCCGCCGCACCTCGGCGGTGGTGACCCAGTCGGGTGTGCCCGGCGGCACGTTCTTGGTGAAGAAGACCTGGCCGCCCGGTCCGTCCGGGTAGCGCAGGAAGGAGACCGGACGGTCGCGGAGATGCGGCAGCAGGGCGTCCGCGGTCGTGGCGTAGTAGTGCAGCAGCTCGCCCTTGGTGAAGCCCGTCGCCGGGTGGAGGACCTTCTCCAGATTGGAGAGGACGACTCTGCGGCCCTCCACCTCGGTGATCGGTGTCATGGACGCCAGAATCCCATGATTTGGCGCGAATAAGGGCAAAACGCCCGGCGGTCATTCTCCGGCGTGCGCGATCAGGTGCCGACGTGCGTGGTCAGTCTCCGGCGTGCGTGGTCAGGAGCCGGTGTGCGCAGTCCGGAGCCGGCGTGTGCGGTCAGTCTTCGACGTGCGTGGTCAGGAGCCGGCGTGCGCAGTCCGGAGCTGGCGTGTGCGGTCAGCCTTCGACGTACGCGGTCAGGCGCCGACATGCGCGTTCAGGCGCCGATGTCGCCATCAGGAACCCACGTATCCGGCCAGGTGCTCCCCGGTGACGGTCGAGCGGGCCGCGACGAGGTCGGCCGGGGTGCCCTCGAAGACGATCCGGCCGCCGTCGTGGCCGGCGCCGGGGCCGAGGTCGACGATCCAGTCGGCGTGTGCCATGACCGCCTGGTGGTGCTCGATGACGATCACCGACTTGCCGGCGTCGACGAGCCGGTCGAGCAGCCCGAGCAGTTGCTCCACGTCGGCGAGGTGGAGGCCGGTGGTCGGCTCGTCGAGGACGTAGACCCCGCCCTTGTCGCCCATGTGGGTGGCCAGCTTGAGCCGCTGGCGCTCGCCTCCGGAGAGCGTGGTGAGCGGCTGGCCGAGGGTGAGGTAGCCGAGGCCGACGTCCGCCATCCGTTCGATGATCCGGTGGGCGGCGGGGGTGCGCGCCTCACCCGCGCCGAAGAACTCCTCGGCCTCGGTCACCGACATCGCGAGCACCTCGCTGATGTCACGGCCGCCGAAGCGGTACTCCAGCACCGACGCCTCGAACCGCTTCCCCTCGCACTCCTCGCAGGTGGTGGCGACGCTCTGCATGATGGCCAGGTCGGTGTAGATGACGCCGGCGCCGTTACAGGTGGGGCAGGCGCCCTCGGAGTTGGCGCTGAAGAGCGCCGGCTTCACGCCGTTGGCCTTGGCGAAGGCCTTGCGGATCGGATCCGCCAGCCCGGTGTACGTCGCCGGGTTGCTGCGCCGGGAGCCGCGGATCGCGGTCTGGTCGATCGACACCACGCTCTCGTCGGTGGGGATCGAGCCGTGCACGAGCGAGCTCTTGCCGGAGCCGGCGACGCCCGTGATGACGGTGAGCACGCCGAGCGGGATGTCGACGTCGACGTCCCGGAGGTTGTTCGCCTTCGCCCCGCGGATCTCCAGCGTGCCCGTGGGCTTGCGGACCGTCTCCTTCAGGGCGGCCCGGTCGCCGAGATGACGGCCGGTGACGGTGTCACTCGCCCGCAGTCCCTCCAGGGTGCCCTCGAAGCAGACGGTGCCGCCCGCCGTGCCGGCGCCGGGACCGAGGTCCACGACGTGGTCGGCGATGGCGATCGTCTCCGGCTTGTGCTCCACGACGAGCACCGTGTTGCCCTTGTCGCGCAGCCGCAGGAGCAGGTTGTTCATCCGCTGGATGTCATGGGGGTGCAGGCCGATGGTCGGCTCGTCGAAGACGTACGTGACGTCGGTGAGCGAGGAGCCGAGGTGGCGGATCATCTTGGTGCGCTGCGCCTCGCCGCCGGAGAGCGTGCCCGAGGCCCGGTCGAGCGAGAGGTAGCCGAGGCCGATCTCCACGAACGAGTCGAGGGTGTAGTGGAGCTTGGCGAGCAGCGGTGCCACCGACGGATCCTCGATCCCGCGGGCCCATTCGGCCAGGTCGCGGATCTCCATCGCGCAGGCTTCGGCGATGTTGACCTTGCCGATCCGGGAGGAGCGGGCCAGCTCGCTGAGCCGGGTGCCGTCGCAGTCGGGACACTCGGTGAAGGTGACCGCCCGGTCCACGAAGGCCCGGATGTGCGGCTGCATCGACTCGCGGTCCTTGGCGAGGAAGGTCTTCTGCAGCTTCGGGATCAGCCCCTCGTAGGTGAGGTTGACGCCGTTGATCTTCACCTTCGTCGGCTCGCGGTAGAGGAAGTCGTGCCGTTCCTTCTTGGTGTACCTGCGGATCGGCTTCTCCTTGTCGAAGAAGCCCGACTCGGCGATGACCCGCACCACCCAGCCGTCCCCGGTGTAGGTGGGGATGGTGAACGGGTCCTCGGAGAGCGACTTGGAGTCGTCGAACAGCTGGGTGAGGTCGATGTCGGAGACCTTGCCCCGGCCCTCGCAGTGCGTGCACATGCCGCCGGTGCGGCTGAAGGTGACCTTCTCGGTCTTGGTCTTGTCGGCACCCCGGTCGACCGTGAACCCGCCGCTCGCCGAGACCGAGGCGACGTTGAAGGAGTACGCGCCGGGCGGGCCGATGTGCGGCTCGCCGAGCCGGCTGAAGAGGATGCGCAGCATCGCGTTGGCGTCGGTGGCGGTGCCGACGGTGGAGCGCGGGTCGGACCCCATCCGCTGCTGGTCGACGGTGATCGCGGTGGTCAGCCCGTCGAGCACGTCCACTTCGGGCCGCGCCAGGTTCGGCATGAAACCCTGCAGGAAGGCGCTGTACGTCTCGTTGATCAGCCGCTGTGACTCCGCGGCGATCGTGTCGAACACCAGCGAGCTCTTGCCCGAGCCGGAGACCCCGGTGAACACCGTCAGCCGGCGCTTCGGGATCTCGATGCTGACGTCCTTGAGATTGTTCTCCCGCGCCCCGTGCACACGGATCAGATCATGGCTGTCGGCGGCGTGCGGCCCGGGAGACTGCGCCTGCGTCCCCGCCCTCGTGGCCTTGGTCATCGTTCCTCCATCTGTCGTGCGGAGCCGCGTCCCGCGGTCCCCGCCGGCGTCGCCTGACTGGATCCGATCCGCTGGGAACAGTACGTGTGGTTGTGCGTCTTCTGTGTGTCTACGGCGAAGGTCGCGCGGTCGGCGCGTTCACCCGGTCGGCGGTACGGGGCTGGGGTGGGCGGCGGCATCTTCGCTTCCGGGTTTGTGCCTGTGTCTGTGCCAGTGCCAGTGCCTGGAGCTGTGCCTAGGCCTGGGCTCGGAGCCGGAGCCGGAGCCGGAGCCGGAGCCGGAGCCCGACCCGGACCCGGAGCTGGACCCTGGCTTGGATCCCGGCCCTGCGAAGCCCTCCGGACCTCAGACCTCATGCACGCGGATCAGGTTGCCCGCCGGACGCGGACGGCGAAGCCACGGGCGCCGTACAACTGCTTCGGCGGCTCCTGGACGATGGACGTGTCGGGCTGGCCGACCGGTCCGACCGTGATCCAGCGCATCCCGTCGTACCGCCGTCGTTGCGGACCTCGAAGCCGAGGACGTCGCGGTGGAAGGCGAGGGAAGCGTCCGGGTCGTCGTGGCGGACGAAGCTCGCGTTGATGGTGAAACCCATGGCCTTCACGCTAGGCGCGCCCCGCCCACCCACGCTTCTCGAATCCTGACCGATCCGGTGACGGGGGCGGACGGAACCTTCTGACGAAGCCGGACGGGCCCGCTGAGCGGGGTCGTACGGAGCCTGCCGACCGGGTCGTACGGAGCCTGCCGACCGGGTCGTACGGGGGTTCACCGACCGGGGCGTGCGGGGTGCCCGGCGGCCGACGGGCACGGGCGACCGGTCAGAGTTACGGTGTGGACAATCCGGAAGCAGGGACCCGAAAGGTGCGTGCTGCCCGTGCGATCCATCTGGAACGGCGCCATCTCCTTCGGCCTGGTCAGCATCCCGATCAAGCTGGTGAACGCGACCGAGAGCCACTCCGTCTCCTTCCGCCAGGTCCACCTGGAGGACGGCGGACGCATCCGTTACCGCAAGGTCTGCGAGCTGGAGGACCGCGAGGTGACGCAGGGGGAGATCGGCAAGGCGTACGAGGACGCGGACGGCACGATGATCCCGATCACGGACGAGGACCTCGCGTCGCTGCCCATCCCGACGGCCAAGACCATCGAGATCGAGGGCTTCATACCGGCCGAGAGCGTCGACCCGCTCCAGGTCGACGCCGCGTACTACCTCGCGGCGAACGGCGTCCCCGCCGCCAAGCCGTACACCCTTCTCCGCGAGGCGCTCAAACGCAGCGGGAAGGTCGCCATCTGCAAGTTCGCCCTCCGCGGGCGTGAGCGGTTGGGCATGCTCCGGGTCGTGGACGACGTCCTCGCGATGCACGGGCTGCTCTGGCCCGACGAGATCCGTACGACGGACGGGGTCGCCCCCGACGCGAGCGTCACCGTCCGCGACAAGGAACTGGACCTCGCGGACGCCCTCATGGACACCCTGGGCGAGGTCGACCTCGACTCCCTCCACGACGACTACCGCGAGGCCGTCGAGGAACTCATCGCGGCGAAGGCCTCCGGCGAGGAGCCGCCCACCGCCCCTGCCCCGGCCCCGGGCGGCAAGGTCCTCGACCTCATGGCCGCGCTGGAAAAGAGCGTCCGCGAAGCCAAGGAGTCCCGAGGTGAGGACGCCGACATCACCCCCCTCCAGTCCCGCGCCACCCCCAAACAACCCCCGGGCAAGAAGTCCACCACCACAGCCAAGAAGACGGCCGCCTCCCCAAAGAAGTCGACAGCCAAATCGACCGAGCCCACCAAGAAATCAGCCGCCAGAAAATCAACGGCAAAGA
>NZ_JBHVDX010000095.1:0-35525 GCF_042802555.1 Streptomyces sp. NPDC057474
ACGTTGAACAGCAGGTTGGTCGGGGTGACGGCCGGGTTGGGCACGCCGAAGACGCTCAGCTGGACGGGGAGGAGGAACACCGCTCCGGACACGCCGACCGGGGCGGTCACGGTCGCGATCAGTAGGCCGGGGTGGCCTCGCTTATATGTTCGATGCCTTGCCTGAACCGGCGCAGCAGGAGCAGTGCGGTGGTCGCGAGGCCGATGAGCAGGCCCAGCCAGATGCCGACGGTGTCCCAGCCGGTGGCGAAGCCGAGGAGTGCGGCGGCGGGCAGGCCGACGAGCCAGTAGCCGACGAGGGTGACGCGGAAGCCGCCCTTGGTGTCGTCGAGGCCGCGTAGGAGGCCGACGCCTATGTTCTGGGCGCAGTCGAAGAACTGCATCACCGCAGCGATCAGCAGGAGGTTCGTGGCGAGGTCGGTGGCCGTCCGGCTCTCGCCCTCGAAGAACGGTGCCAGCACCAGGCCCGGGAGAGCGACGTAGACGACCGCCACGACCGCCATGACCGCGCCGGCGCAGGCCAGGGCCGTCGACTTCAGTCGCTGGGCGGCCCCCGTGTTGCCGAGGGCGAGTTCACGGCTGACGCCGAGGGATGCGGCGTGGGAGAGGCCGACGGCGATCTGGAAGACGATGTAGACGAGTTGGTTGACGGCGGTGTGCGCGGCCAGCGCGGCCGTGCCGAAGCTGCCCACCAGCAGGGCGACGACGGAGAAGAAGCCCGCCTCGGAACCGTAGGTGGCGGCGATCGGCGTGCCGAGTGCCGTCAGTCGGCGCAGGGTGGCCGGGCGGGTCTTCCAGATGCTCAGCGACAGCACCGGCGCCAGCCGTGGATCGCGGCGGGCGGAGAGGTACAGGGCGAGGAAGGACAGTGCGTACACCGAGCTCGTCGCGAGCCCGATGCCCGGCAGGCCGAGCTTCGGCAGGCCCCAAGTTCCATGTATGAAGACCCAGTTGAGACCCGCGTTGACGGCGATCGAGGCGATCGTGATGCGCAGCAGGGCCTGGGGGCGGCGCATGCCGACCGTGAACTGGCGTATCGCCTGGAACCACAGGCAGGGCACCAGGCCGGGCGCCATCGTGTACAGCACCGGCTTCGCCGCGGCGACCACGTCCGCGTCCTGGCCGAGGAACACCACGGCATGCCCGATCAGCACCATCAGCAGCGCGCCCGCGAGACCCGCGAGCGTGGACAGCAGCAGGCTCGCCCGGACGAGGTCCCGGACCTCCTCGCGAGCGGCCTCCGCCTCGGCGCCCTCCGCCTGCGTGCCCCGCGTCTCGGCGCGGGCGTCCGCCGCGGCGACCTGGTTGCCGACGGCCGTGACGAGGCCGACGCCCATGGTGCGCAACTGGTTGAAGATCACCATGGCGAGGCCGCCGGCCGCCAGGGCCTCGGTGCCGAGCAGGCCCATCATGATCGTGTCGGTGGTGGTGAGCGCGACCTGGGCGAGCTGGGTGAGCGCGAGCGGCACGGCGAGCGTGGCGAGGGCACGGCCGTCGGTGAGGAGGCGGGTGAGGGCGGGCTGCATCAGTTCTGTTCCTGCGAAGGGTCCGGCGAGGTGGGGAGTCGGCGGAGCTTGGTCAGCAACTCGTCGACTTCGCGCTCCACTTGGGGGGAGAGGAGGTCACGGGCGGCCATCCAGTCGTCGTCGAAGACGGTGTCCATGTACTTCTCCCCGCCGTCGTTGATCAACGCGACCATAGTCGTGCCGGGCGGCAGTGCGGAGAGCCGGGCCAGGGCCTCGTACACGACTCCGCCCGCCGAGCCGCCGAGGAGCAGTCCGGTGCGCCGGGCGACGGCCCGCGCCGTGGCGAACGCCTCGACGTCGCCGACCTTCACGCCCTCGTCCAGCAGCGAGTAGTCGACCATAACCCCGATCGTCGCCCCCTCGGGCGTGCCGGTTCCTGACTGGTGGTAGTCGTGCGCGGGCGGCCCGAACGCGATCGAGCCCTTCGGCTCCACACCGACGATCCGCACCCCGGGGACGGTCTCCCGCAGCGGGCCCCCGGTCCCGAACAGCCCGCCGCCGGTGCCGACCGCGCCGATGAGGATGTCGATACGGCCGTCCAGCGCGGCGTGGAGTTCGCGGGCCACCGGGTGGTAGCCCACGCCGTTCGCCATGTTGTTGTGCTGCTCGGTGAAGTAGGCGTTGTCCAACTCGGCGGCCATCTTCTCCGCGAACTCCTCGCGGGCGGCGGTGGCCAGTTCCTCGTCCCCGTCGTCGGCGACGTACACCAGCTCGGCACCGAGGGCCTTCATCGCGCGCAGCTTGTCGACGGCGGCGTGGTGGTCGACGACGGCGGTGAAGGTGTAGCCGCGCTCGGCGGCCACGACGGCCAGGCCGAGCCCGGTGTTGCCGGAGGTCGACTCGATGATCCGGCCGCCGGGGCGCAGCAGGCCGCGCTCCTCGGCGTCGATGACCATCTGCCGGGCCATCCGTATCTTGGCGGTGCCGGTCGGGTTGAACTGCTCCAGCTTCAGCAGCAGCCGGGCGTCGCTCTCCGTGCGGGCCAGCTCGAACAGCGGGGTGGCGCCGATGAGTTCGGAGACCTGCCGCACGATGGGCGGCCGGTACAGGGGGTCGTCCATGGGGGCTCCTGTGGTCTTCACGTGGTCTTCTGTGTCGTCAGTGTCTTCAGTGGGGAGGGCGGTCGAGGCGCCAGCGGAAACGGGATCCCGAGAGCTCGACGACGACCTTCGGGGGCAGCGGGAGCTCGTGGAACGGCGACTCGTTGGAGTCCATCTGGTAGCCCGCCGTGTTGAGGTACACGAGCAGGTCACCGACCGACGGCCGCACCGGGAAGGGGATCTTGCGCCAGGTCAGCATGTCCGACTCCAGGCAGGTCGCGGCCCCCACGCACGCCGGGTACGGTCCCGCGTCCGCGACCGGACGGGAATCGGCAGGCACGAGTACCGGGTCCGGCAGGAACTCGCTGTCGAACCACTGCTCCGACAGGCTGAGGCTGCTGCCGTCCACGGTCAGGATCGCGTACCCGTCGCGCTCCTTCACGCCCTGCACGCGGAACACCGTGAACCCGGCCTGGTCCATCAGCGCCCGGCCCGGTTCGACGAGAAGGGTGACACCGGCCGCACGCAACAGCTCGGCCAGCGTGGTGCCTTGGTCCGTCGGGGTGGCCGTCAGGATCGTACGCAGGGCGTCGGCGCCCGCGACGGGGGAGTGGTACGGATAGAAGCCCCCGAAGGACTTCTCCGCGTGGAAGTGCTCGGAGCGTCGGCTCTCCTCGAAGCGTCGCCAGTCGTCCGCCGCCACGTAGTCGACGGTGAAGCCGCCGCCGATGCTGATCCGGTCGGCGCGCAGTCCGAGAGCCCGGGCGCGCGTGCACAGGCTGAGCAACTCGGCGGCGAGGTCGGTGCGTTGGCGGACGGCGTAGCCGGAGAGATGGAAGCTGAACCCCTCCATGTCGACGGGCCCGTCGGCACATCGCCGCAGGGCTGCCTCCAGCTCTCCGTCTTCCAGGCCGAAGCGGCTGTGCGGCTGCTCCGGAGGCAGCCGGCGCAGCAACACCCTTGCCGTACGGCCGAGTTCACCGGCCAGGGCGGTCAGCCGGTCCAGTTCGTCCAGCGCGTCCACCGCGATCAGCGCGCGCTGGAGCACGGCGACCCGCAGCAGGTCGTCCGCCTTGGCCGGACCGGTCACCACCAGGTCCTCGCCGCGTACCCCGGCCGCCAGCGCCTCGCGCATCTCCCCTTGGCTCGCCACGTCCACGCCCAGGCCGGTCACCGCCGCCCGTTCGGCGTAGGCAGCGGCCTTGTTGGCCTTCTTCGCGTAGTACACGCGACCGTCCACGCCCGTCTCGGCGAAGACTTTCCGGAAGGCGGCCGCATTCGCGTCGAAGTGCTCGGGAAACAGCACGTGGTACGGGCCACCGAGTCCGTGACTCAACTCGTCCAGCAAGGGGTGGGTGAGCAGGGCCCGTACCTCGGGCGTCGTGTGCGAGGGGAGCGGCGTCGTCACCTCCACAGCGGCACCGCCGTGCCCAGCCCTTGGTCCAGGGCCAGTTGGGCGAGCCGGTGGCCCAGTGCGATGTCGGTGACAACCAGCCCGCTGTTGTAGGCGAAGATCCGCTGCCCCGCGTCGGTACGGCCCTCGGCACGGCCTGCGAGCACCTCGGGGAACTCGGCGTCCACATCGCGCAGTTGACCGTCCGCGTCGGCCATATCCACGCCCGTGACGCGCATCTGTGCCGCGCTGGTGGCGATCACCCGGTCGGCCCGGTGCAGCGTCGAGGGCCCGATGCCGTAGCCGATGAGCACGGACAGCGCGGCGGGCTTGAGCCACTCCGCGTCCACGGATGCCGGAGTGTTGGGGCCGGCCGTGGCGAGCACGATGTCCGCGTCGCCGGCCGCCGCGCGCAGGTCGGTCACGATCTCCAGCTCGCGGTCGGGGAAGTAGGTGTTCAGCTGCTCGCGCACCGCCCGGATGCCGTCCGGGTGGGTGCCGAAGAGCATCAGCCGCTCCAGGTCCGGCAGTGTGGTCAGCAGGAACGGCAGCGCGAGGCGCCCCTGTGTGCCGGTGCCGATGACCAGGGCGTTGCGGGCGCCGGGCACGGCCAGTTCGCGGGCCAGCAGCGCCGAGACCGCCGGGGTGCGCAGCGCGCCGACCCGGCCGCAGTCCAGCATCGCGACCGGTAGCCCGCTCTCGTCGTCGTACAGGGTCAGCGTCGTGTAGTAGTGCTGCTTGTCGCGGTCCTCGTGCAGGCCGTGCTTGTACGACGTCTTCACCGCGACGACGCCCCGCTCGCCGTCGCGGCCGAGCATCGCGTACGCCACCGAGTGGCCGTCCTCCGGCTTGACGGTGAGCTTGCGCGGGTTGTCGGACTTGCCGTCGGCCAGCGTGCGGTACGCCTGCTCGACGACGGAGACGACGTCGGCCAGGGTGATGTCGATGCCGGCCACGTCGCTGGTGCTGAGGATCCGCAGGGTCGTGTCGTCGGACGCCATGGTGCTCCTCGTCTGCGCGATGTCGGTGTCGTCGATGTCGGTCATGCGAACGCCTCGATGGCCGCCTGGCCGTAGCCGTGCTCGAACCGTTCGGCCTGCGGACGGGTACGACGGCCTGGCACGCGCACGGAGGAACGTTTCAGCCAGCGGTCGGTGCCGTCGTAGCGCGCCTGGAAGGGGACCCGGCCGTGGACGACGAGGTCGTTGTCGACGACCAGGATGTCTCCAGGCGTCAGGGCCACGGCCACGGAGACGCGGGAGAGCTCGGCCTCCAGTCGGCCGTAGGCCGCGCGGTGTTCCTCGGGGGCCTCGTCCAGGGGTGTGTAGGCGGGGTCGAAGCGCAGGGTCGGCCCGTCCGGCGACTGCCACAGCGTCGGCACGGGTGGCGGGGTGCCGTCGTAGCCCTGTGCCTCGGCGTAGGCGTCGTCGGGCAGGATCGGCAGCACCGGCCGACTGAGCAACTCCTGGTCCTGCGCGTCAAGTTCGACCCGGCGGATGCTGGCGGCCGTGGTCGCGACGGCGTCCGGGTTGCGCAGGCAGCCGAGGACCAGCAGATGGGCGCGGCCGGGGTGGAAGGCGTCCTCGGTGTGCGGGCTGAGCAGCACGCTGCTGCTGGCGCCGGTCTGTGCCTCCTCGTGTCCCGGGGAGGGGACGATGTTGTGCACGAACCGGCCGTCCTGCTGGCCCTCCCAGGCCAGCGGCGTGCCCATCACCGTGGAGAGCAGGAGCAGGACCACGTCGTGCAGCGCGCCGGCGTTTTCGGCGGTCGACCAGTGGCCCGGGGTGAGGCCGATCGCCTGGTCGTCGACCGGGAGGCCGCGCAGCACGAACAGCCCGTCCGTGGTGTCGACAGGACGGCAGGCGTGTCGGATGTCGTCGCTCAACCTGGCGGCGGCATCGGGGACTTGGACGAGCAGTGCGGGGTGGGTGGAGACGCCGTCGAAGGCGTCGAGCAGCGTGCGGGCCGTGGTGAGCAGTTCGGTCACGGCGTGGGGGTGAAGCTGACGTACAGGCGTGGCTGCCGTCGGCATGGTGAACCGTCCGTTCCGGTGCGGGTGAGGGGCGGGCGGTGGGCCTCTGTCGATGAAGAGGCCGTGTTGACCGAACGGAAACATAGCCAAATCACAAGAAGTAGGCAAGGCTTACCTAAGTTGATCAGAATCACACTGTGTGCCCTCTTGTGCGATCAGCGTGATTCAGGATAGGCAAACCTAAGCATTCGAGCCACGCGTGAAATCGAGGACAAAGTGGACCTGAGTAGACGTCAACTCCTGTGGGCCGGTGGCGCCGTCGGTGCGACCGCCCTGCTGACCGCCTGCGGCAGCGGCGATGACGCCGAACCGACCGGGTCCGCCACCGGCTCCGCCAAGCCCCGCAAGGGCGGCACCCTCCGGGTCGGCGCACTCGGCCGGGCCGCTGCCATCACACGTGACCCGCACGGCTCCCAGGCCAATGAGAGCGACTACCTGATCATCAGCCTCGTATACGACACGCTCACCGTGCCCGGTACGAAGCCCAACACCGAACCCCGGCTGGCGGCCAGTTGGACGCCGTCCGCGGACCTCAAGACCTGGAAGTTCAAGATCGCCCAGGGGGCGAAGTTCCACGACGGGTCCCTGGTGACCGCCAAGGACGTCGTCTACTCCCTCAAGCGCCTGCGCGCCACCCCCGCCGGCGCCTCCCGGCTGCCCGGCATCCAGGCGAAGAACATCACGGCCGAGGGCACCGACACCGTCGTCCTGGTCTCCGACTACGCCAACGCCGAACTGCCGCTGCTCACCCGTCTGACCACCTTCGTCATCCCCGACGGCACCGCCGACAAGGACATCGCGAAGGCGCCCGGCACCGGCCCCTTCAAGCTCGACTGGTTCCGCACCGGCAACGCACGCCTGGTCCGCAACGACGACTGGTACGGCGGCGACGTGTACCTCGACGCCATCGAGGTGAAGATCTTCGAAAGCCCGCAGGCCATGGCCAACGCCCTACTGGCCGGGCAGATCGACCTCGCCTCCAACGTCGGCGCCGTCGCCGCCCGCACCGCCGAGTCCCGCAAGGACATCCAGACCGTGCGCCGCCCCAACGACATGGCGATGCCGATCGTCATGCGGACCGCCGACGGCCCCTTCGCCGACCCCAAGGTGCGCGAGGCGCTGCGCCTCGCCGTCGACCGCGAAGCCATGGTCAAGCAGGTCCTGTCCGGCTACGGCACCGTCGCCAACGACATCCTCGGCACCGGCGACCCCGCCTACGACAAGAGCATCCCGCAGCGTGCCCGCGACCTCGCCAAGGCCAAGGAGCTGCTGAAGGAGGCGAAGTTCGACACCTCCAAGACCTACGAACTGTTCACCACCGAGGACATAGCCGGCCTCGCCGAGTCGGCCACCCTCTTCGCCACCCAGGTCCGCGAGGCCGGCGTCAAGGTGAAGGTCGTCAAGCAGGAGTCGGCCGTCTTCTGGGACAAGACCTGGCTCAAGGGCGACCTCTACACCACCTACTGGGGCACCAACGACTCCGTGGTCTTCTTCGCCAGCAAGACCATGGTCTCCGACAGTGGCCAGAACGAGGCCGGGTGGAAGTCCACCGAGTTCGACACGGCCTACGAGAAGGCCATCGGCACCGCCGATGCCGCCCAGCGCGCGCAACTCCTGGGACAGCTCCAGCAGATCGAGTACGACAGCTCCGGCTACCTCCTGTGGGGCATGGCCGACGGTATCGACCTCGCCGGGGCCAAGGTGCACGGCCTGCCGAAGTTGCCCGGATACGGAAGGGTGCAGCTCGAAGGCGCATGGCTGGCCAGTTGACCTCCGACCCCGTCGCACCGGCCGCTTCTCCAACCGTCCCGGAGAAGCGGTCGACCCGCGCATCCGTCCTGTTCCTGGCGCGGGCCGGGAACGCTTTGCTGAAACGCGCGGCTCTGCTGGCGCTCCTGCTCGCGCTGGTCTTCGTCGCCGTCGAGCTACTCCCGGGCGACGCCGCCAACGCGACTTCCGAACGCGGTGAGAGCGCGGCCGACCTCGCTGCGCGCCGCGAGCTGCTGGGCCTCAACCGCCCTGTCCTGGAACGCTTCTGGGACTGGATGACCGGCCTGCCCACCGGCGACCTCGGCATCTCCGCGCGCGGCGAGAAGGTCACCGACCTGGTCTCCGCCGCCTTCCCCAACACCCTACTCCTGGGCGGTGTCGCCCTGTTGCTCACCGCGGTCCTCTCCCTCGCCCTGGGCTGCTGGGCCGCTCTGAAGCCCGGCGGACGCCTGGACCGGGCCGTGTCGGGCTCGGCGACCGCGGTCCTCGCCCTGCCGGAGTTCGTCGTGGCCGTCGCCCTGGTCCTGGTGCTGTCCCTGTGGACCGGCTGGCTGCCCGCGGTCACCCTCACCGGCGTCGACGGAACCCCCGCCTCCTGGGACATGCTCGTGCTGCCCGCCCTCGCCCTGACCATCCCTCAGGTCGGCTGGAACACCATGATCGTGCGAGCCGCGCTCGCTGACGAGGCCCGCGCTCCGCACGTGGAGACCGCCGTGCTCGACGGACTGCCGCCCCACCGCGTCCTCACCCACCACGTACTGCCCGGCGCCCTGCCCGCCATCGCCGCGGGCCTCGCCACCTCCACCGGCATGCTGCTCGGCGGCGCGGTCGTCGTCGAAACCATCTTCAACTACCCCGGCATCGGATCGGTGCTCGCCTCGGCGGTCACCGACCGGGACAGCCCGGTCATCGCCGGCGTCACGGCCCTGTCCGGCGCCGTCATCACCGGAGTACTGCTCCTGGCCGACCTGGTACGTACCGCGGTGACGGGAGGACGACGATGACGACGTCCGGCCGTGACGCCGAGCCGACAGCGAAGTCGTCCCGCAGCGAGGGGAGGCCGACGACGAAGACATCCCGCACGAGGGTCGCCCTGGGTGTCCTGCCGGCGATCCTCCTGATCGGTCTCGCCCTGATCGGCCCCTGGATCGTCCCGCACGCCGTGGACATTCCGGTGGCCGTGCCCTACGCGGAGCCCGGCGCGGACGGCACCCTGCTCGGTGGCGACCAGCTGGGCCGGGACGTGCTGAGTCGGCTGTTGGCCGGTGGACGCGATCTCGTCCTGTCCTCGCTGCTCGTCGCGGCCCTGGTCACGGGTACGGCCGCGATCCTCGGCGCGATCGGTGCCGTACGCCCGCTCGTCGGACGACTTGTAGAGCGGACCGCCGACCTGATGATGCTGCTCCCGGCTGTCCTCGGCATCCTCCTCGTCACCCTGTCCTGGCCCGACGGCGGCCGGCTCGCCGTCATCGCCGCCGCTGTCGTGCTCGGCGTGCCCTACGCGGTCCGGCTCGCGGCAAGTGCGGCGGCCCCCATCGCCGAGACCGGGTATGTCGAGGCGGCGGCAGCGGGTGGCGAACGCCTCTGGTACCTGGTGGTCCGCGAGATCCTGCCCAACCTGCGCGCCACCCTGCTCGCCTTGTTCGGGCTGCGTTTCGTCGCGGCCGTGTACCTCGTGGCCACCGCCGGATTCCTCCAGGTGGGCCCGCAACCCCCGGCCGCCGACTGGGCGTTGATGATCCGTGAGAACTCTCCCGGCATCCTCCTCAACCCCTGGTCCGTGGTCGCCCCCAGCATCGCCGTCGGCCTGCTCGCCCTCAGCGTCAACCTCGCGGCCGCCGCCCTCGCCCCCCAGACCGGCCGGAAGGCGGTGACCGTCCTGTGAGCCACACGCCCGACCGGTACGCGAAGCCCGAGGGACCGCCGAGCGACCCGCCTGCCGTCCAGGTCACCGACCTGACGGTGACCGCGCCGGACGGTCGCCTCCTGCTGCGCGATGCGTCCCTGACCGTCCGCCCCGGCCGGCTGGTCGCCCTGACCGGCCCCTCGGGCGCCGGGAAGACGACCCTGCTGCGCGCGCTGACCGGCCTTTTGCCCCCCGGTACGACACGCACCGCCGGCCACGTCGACGTCCTCGGCCACGACGTCTTCGCCCTCTCCGACCCGGAACTGCGCGCCCTGCGCGGCACCCGGCTCGCCTACGTCGGCCAGGACCCCGGCTCCGGCCTCAACCCCCGTATGCGCGTCCGCAGCCTCGTCCGCGAACTCGCCTCAGACCGCAGCGCGGAGGCAGTCGCAGCACTCCTCGCCGAGGTCAGACTCCCCGACGACGGCCGACTCGCCGCCCGCCGACCCGGCGCCCTCTCCGGCGGCCAGCAGCGCCGCGTCGCCCTCGCCCGCGCCCTGGCCCGCCGCCCCGACATCCTCATCCTGGACGAGCCCACCGCCGGCCTCCACCCCGAACTGCGCGACGAGATCGGCCAGTTGCTGCACCACCTCGCCCGCGAACACCACCTCGCCATCGTGTTCTCCTGCCACGACCCCGCTGTGGTCGAGCGGTTCGCCGACGACGTCGTGGAACTCGGCATCCGCGTGCCGCCACTAAGGCTCGCGCCCGCCGTACGGGCCCCAGTCCCCCCGACGGCCGATACGAGGGCACCCGCCCTCGAAGTCCGGGACCTGCACGTGAATTTCCGGGGAACGCCCGCCCTCACCGGCGTCGACCTCACCGTCACCGCCGGCTCCGCGGCCGGCATCGTCGGTGTCTCCGGCTCCGGCAAGACCACGCTCGTCCGCACCGTCGTAGGACTCCAGCGCAGCACCTCCGGCACGATCCACCTGGCTGGCACAGGCCTGAGCACCGGCCTGCGCGGACGCACCCGCGCACAGCGATGCGGACTGCAACTCGTCACGCAGAACCCGCTCGGCGCGCTGAACCCGAGCCGCACCGTCGGCGCCGCCGTGGGCCGCCCGCTGCGGCTGCACCGCCGCTGTGCGTCCAGGGAGGTCGGCGAACGAGTGGCCGACCTCCTGGAACAGGTGGGCCTGCCGCCCGCCTTCGCCGGCCGCTACCCCCACGAGCTGTCCGGCGGGCAGCGCCAGCGCGTCGCCATCGCGAGAGCACTGGCCGCCGAGCCCGAGGTGCTGATCTGTGACGAGATCACCTCCGCGCTGGACCCCGACACGGGTCACGCGATCATGGACCTTCTCACCGACCTGCGCGAGCGGCGTGGCACGACCCTCGTCCTCATCAGCCACGACCTGCCCCTCATCGCAGACCGAACGGACACCGTCACCGTCCTGGAGGCGGGCCGTGTCGTCGAGTCCGGCCACACGGCCGATGTCTTCATCGATCCGCGGCACGCGGCGACACAGGCACTGCTGGGTATGTCCGCGCCGGCCGCGATGCCCTGATTGCGGGCCGCCGTGCACTGCCGGACGCGACTACACACGATGAAGGCCAGTTGGCCGTCGATGGGCGCCAGCCCGACTTCGAGGGCGCGGCGAAGCTAGGCCAGCTGCCCTGGTGAGAAGGCCCTGGACCTGACGGCACAGCACCACCGTCCCGGCCCGGGTGACGGTGGTCGGTCGGCACTGCGAGGCGGGCGACGTCCTGGCCGCAGGCGCGCAACTCCCCGCTGACGTGCACCCCGGCGGACCTGCTCGCCGTACCTGTGGTCGGCGCACACCACCTGGCCATGGCTTCCGGCTGCAACCTGGTCGGCCGCCCGCTGGTGGCTGCCGTATGCGACGTCCACGTCCGCGTCCTGGAACGACGGGAATCCCTGAAGGCCATCCGCAGCCGTGACGTCGACCCGTAGCGCCTGTACACCCCGTTACCCCCGGGCGGGCCGGTCTTCCCTCCACTCATGCAGGCTGGTCTGCCCGGGCTTATTTGCGTAATGACGCAACAAGCGGCACACTCATGAGGTCGGGTTCCGTGCCTGCGCCGAGAGCGTGTGCCGGGCACAGTCACATCACGGATCGGAGGCAGCCATGGGTGCCGAACCTCCCAGTCCGCGCTGCCTTCCGGGCACTCGCTGACTTTCGTACCTCCGGGCCCCGGCCCTGATTCTCCCGCGCCGGACGTGGCCCGCTCCCGATAAGGCGGCGGCTCCCCGGGCGGACAGCCCCCTTCTTCTCTTACCTGTCTTTCCCATGCTGTGTGGGTGAGCCCTGCCCTGCCGTCGGTGCGTCTGCCTCGGCGGGGCGTTGTCGGCGTGCCCAGAGTGTGGGCGGAGGTCTTCCGTGATGTCGTTCCGTGCGGACACCAAGCCTGCCGAGACGGCGGCGCGCACGCCCCTGGTCGCGCGACTGCCCGGGCGTCTGTCCCAGTTCTCCTGGGTGGACGCGGCGGTCGCCGCGGCCGTGCTCGTCCTGCTCTACGTGGTGCTGCGGGTGGGCCAGGGCACCACCGTCGCGTTCAGCACCCACCAGAACGTGGATGTCGACACCGATCCGTCGCGGCTGCCGTACGACGCGGCGCGGTCGTTGCTGCGGATGTTCGTGGCGCTGGCCCTGTCGGTCGTGTTCACGTTCTGCTACGCCTATGCGGCTGCCAAGAGCCGTCGGCTGGAGCGGATCCTGATTCCTGCCTTGGACATCCTGCAGTCGGTACCGGTGCTGGGCTTCCTCACCGTGGCGGTGACCGGGTTCATCGCTCTCTTCCCCGGCTCGATGTTGGGCCTGGAATGCGCGTCGATCTTCGCGATCTTCACCTCGCAGGCGTGGAACATGACGTTCGGCTTCTACTACTCCCTCACCTCCCTGCCGCGCGAACTCGACGAACTGTCACGGTCGTTCGGCTTCACCCGGTGGATGCGGTTCTGGAAGGTCGAGGTCCCGGCCGGGACGATCGGCCTGGTCTGGAACGGGATGATGAGCTTCGGCGGTGGCTGGTTCTTCCTGGTCGCCTCCGAAGCCATCAGCGTCAACAACCAGCAGTACGCGCTGCCCGGCGTCGGTTCCTACGCCGGCGCCGCCATCACCGACGGCGACCTCGGCAAGGTCGGCTGGGCCATCCTCACCATGGCAGTCATGGTCATCGGCGCGAACTTCCTGTTCTGGCGGCCCCTGACGGCCTGGGCGGAGAAGTTCAAGAACGAGCAGTCCGAGGCCAGTGAGGTCCAGCGGTCGTACGTCTTGGACTTCCTGCGGCGCTCGCACTGGCCACAGCTGCTCGGCCGGATGCTGCGCCCGGTCGGGCGGGGGCTGAACCGGGCGGGGCGCGTCCTGGGCCGGGACGACCGGTCGCTGGTGGTGGATCCCGCGCGGCGGCGCACCGGTGACGTCGTCTTCACCGTCGTCGCGGGCGGACTGATCCTGTGGGGCCTGTTCGACCTCGGCCGCTTTCTCGACGACCGCACCGGCCTCGGTGTCTTCGGTGAGCCGCTGTTGCTGGGCCTGGCCACCCTCGTCCGGGTCCTGGTCCTGGTCGCGCTCGCGACGGTGATCTGGGTGCCGATCGGGGTGAGAATCGGCTTCTCGCCGAGGCTGACCCGTATCGCCCAGCCCGTGGTCCAGGTTCTGGCGTCCTTCCCCGCCAACTTCCTCTTCCCGCTGGCAGTCTGGTTCTTCCTGAAGACCGGCCTGTCGATCAACATCGGCGGGACGCTGCTGATGGCGCTGGGCGCCCAGTGGTACATCCTCTTCAACACCATCGCCGGCGCCATGGCCATCCCCACCGACCTGCGCGAGGCCATGGACAGCCTCGGCGTCACCGGTTGGCAGCGGTGGCGGCGGCTGATCATCCCGGGGATCTTCCCGTCGTACGTCACCGGCGGCATCACCGCCTCAGGCGGCGCCTGGAACGCCTCGATCGTCTCCGAGGTCGTCACCTTCGGCGGGACCACGCTCACCGCGACGGGCCTGGGCGCGTACATCGCCAAGGCCACCGAGAGCGGCGACTACCCGCACCTGATCGCGGGTGTGGCGGTGATGAGCGTCTACGTCGTTGGGCTCAACCGGCTGCTGTGGCGGCGCCTGTACCGGCTGGCCGAGGCCCGCTACTCCCTCTGAACTTCCCTGTATTTCAAGCAACTTGGAGCACGTCATGGTGCTGAACTCCCTGCGTGGCCTCCGCGGCCTGCGCGCCGACCGCCACACCCCGACCTTCGACAGGACCCGTTCCGCGGACGGCGACGTCCTGCTGGAGACCGTCGGCCTGACCAAGTCCTACGCGGGCGCCGACGGCGAGCTGCCCGTCCTGTCCGGTATCGACCTCCAGGTCCGCGCCGGTGAAGTCGTCGCCCTGCTGGGCAAGTCGGGCTCGGGCAAGTCGACGCTGCTGCGTTGTCTGGCCGGTCTGGTGCCGGTCAGTTCCGGCACCGTCACCTACAAGGGCGCCCCGCTGACCGGTGCCAACCCGGGTACGGCCATGGTGTTCCAGACCTTCGCGCTGCTGCCGTGGCTGACCGTGCAGCAGAACGTCGAACTGGGCCTGGAGGTCAAGGGAGTCGGTGCCGTCGAGCGGGCGGAGGCGGCCCGGCAGGCCATCGACCTGATCGGTCTGGACGGCTTCGAGTCCGCCTATCCCAAGGAGCTGTCCGGCGGTATGCGCCAGCGTGTCGGCTTCGCGCGGGCGTTGGTCGTCGAGCCGGACGTCCTGATGATGGACGAGCCTTTCTCCGCGCTGGACGTGCTCACGGCCGAGAACCTGCGCGGCGAACTGATGGAGTTGTGGGAGTCGGGCCAGTTCCCGACCCGGGCGATCGTGCTGGTCACCCACAACATCGAGGAAGCCGTGCTGATGGCCGACCGGATCGTCGTCCTCGGCTCTCGTCCCTACGGCACCATCCGCGAGGTCTTCGAGGTCGGCCTGGACCGCCCCCGAGACCGCAACTCGGCCGCCTTCGAGGACCTGATCGACCGCGTGTACCGGACGATGACCGGCCGTCAGAAGGAGGGCCGCACACCTGGCCGGGCCGAGCCGGTGGACGCCGTGGAGCTGGAGAGGCGCACCCCGGCCAACACCCCGCTGCCCACCGCGAGCGTGGACGGCCTGTCCGGTCTGGCCGAGATGATCGCTCACCGCGACGGACGCGCCGACCTCGCCGACCTGGTCGACGACCTCGGCCTGGAGGTCGACGACGTACTGCCCCTCGTCGACGCCCTCGACCTGCTCGGCTTCGCCGTCGTGCACGGCGACGACCTGTTGCTCACCGACACCGGAACCGCCTTCGCGGGAGCCGACGTACAGAAGTCCAAGACCATCTTCGCCGAGGCGGCATCGGGCGCCCCGCTGGTGAAGCTGATCACCAGCAGTCTGCGCCAGAACCCCGACGGCACCCTGCGCGCCGGGTTCTTCCGCGACGTGCTGGCTCACCACTTCACCAGCGAGCAGGTCACCCGCCAGCTGGAGACGGCAACCGACTGGGGCCGCTACGCCGAGCTGTACTCCTACGACGCCGAGCCTCAGGAGTATCGCCTCGACGAAGGCGACACAGACACCGGCGCCGACGCCGTACGGGAGGGATAGACCGGTGAACACGCTCCACTTCGCCACTGGCCTCGGCTCGGGCCTGGCCGCCGGCGCGCTCATCGGCATCGAGCGGCAGTGGCGCCAGAGGATGGCCGGGCTGCGGACCAACACCCTTGTGGCCACCGGATCGGCCCTGTTCGTGCTGCTGTCGAGCTCCTTCGGTACGGGCGATCCCAGCCGGGTCGCCGCCCAGGTGGTCTCCGGCATCGGATTCCTCGGCGCCGGCGTCATCATGCGCGACGGCCTCAGCGTCTCCGGCATCAACACCGCCGCCACCCTGTGGTGTTCGGCCGCCGTGGGTTCCCTCGCTGGAGCCGGCCTGCCGGGATACGCACTCGCCGGCGCGGCGGCGGTCGTCACCGTCAACACCGCCGTACGCGGGTTCGCGCAGCGCCTGGACCGGCAGCCCGGCTCGGGCGACGAGGTCCCGACCCCGTACCGCGTAGAGGCGGTGGTCGCCGCCCGCGACGAAGCCCACATCCGCACCCTGCTCGTACAGCCCCTGGACGGGTCCGACAGCCGTCTGCACGCGGTCGCCTCCACCGCCGACGGTGAGGACGGGCAGGTGCGGATACGCGCGGAGATCACCTCCGACGGCGCCGACAGCACACCGGTGGAGAGCGCGGTCGCCCGCATCAGCATGGAACCGGCGGTCGTCTCCGCCGCCTGGCGGCGGGTGACCGCATGACGAGCGAGAACTCAGTGCCCCGCAACCGGGCGGTGCCGCGCCCGAGCCGCAGCCGGGCGCTCCTGCGCGACGGCCACGGGTACCTCGCCCGCCTCCGCCGCATCCTCCGGATCTCCGGCCGCGTCGCCCGCCAGTACCGCGCTCTCCAGCAGCGCCCGCACCTGCCGCCCGGCGGCCCGGTAGTAGATCCGGGTGCCCTCCCGCCGGGAGGCGACCAGTCCCGCCGCGCGAAGCTTCGCCAGGTGCTGGGAGGTGGCCGCGACATGCGCGCCGATCAGCTCCGCCAGCCGGCTGACCGGCAACTCCCGCTCGCTCAGCGCCCACAGCAGCCGGTAGCGCGACGGATCGGCGACCGCCTTGAGCACCGCCACCGACCGCTCGGCCCGCTCCTCGTCCCATGACGCTACTTGCGCTTCCATGCAAATATGCTAACCGGTGGCCCGGATCACGTCCGCGTCCCGCAAGGAGGTGAGCCATGACGGCCCACAACACGCCCCAGCAGCAGATCCCCGTCGTCGACTGCGCCCTGTACGAGTACGGGCGCCGCCGACCGGGCCGTCTGTCGCCGGCCGAGGCCATACACGCCGCCCGCACCACCCCCGGCGCCTTCGTCTGGGTCGGCCTGCACGCCCCCACCACCGAGCAACTCCAGGCCGTCGCCAGCACGTTCGCCCTCCACCCCCTCGCGGTCGAGGACGCCCTGGAAGCCCACCAGCGCCCCAAACTGGAGCGCTACGACGACACCCTCTTCCTCGTCCTGCGCACCACCGTCTACCTCGAACACGACCGGCTGACCCCTACCGCCGACCTCGTCGGCACCGGCGAGATCATGGCCTTCGCGGGCCGCGACTTCATCATCGTCGTCCGCCACGACCCCTCCGAGCCGCTCACCGGCGTCCGCAGCCGCCTGGAGGCCGACCCCGAGCGCCTCGCCCACGGCCCCGTCGCCGTCCTGCACGCCATCGCCGACTCGGTCGTAGACCAGTACCTCGACGTCGTCACCGCCCTGGAGACCGACGCCGACGAGATCGAGAACGACGCCTTCTCCCAGGACACCGGCCACGACATCGGCCGCATCTACCAGCTCAAACGCGAACTCGTCGAACTCAAACGAACCGTCGCACCCCTGGCCCGGCCACTGCGCGACCTCGCCGAACGCCGCGTCCCCGGCGTGGACCGGGAACTCGCCGCCTACTTCCGCGACGTCGCCGACCACCTCACCCAAGCCGCGGAACGCGTCACCGCCCTGACCGAACTCGTCGACAACGCCCTGACCATGGCCCTCGCCCAGACCAGCCTCCAGCAGAACCACGACATGCGCCGCATCAGCGCCGCCGCCGCCCTGATCGCCATCCCCATCGCCGTCGCCGGCGTCTACGGCATGAACTTCGACCACATGCCCGAACTGCGCCAGCGGCTCGGCTACCCGACGATGCTCGGCGCCACCGCCGTCCTGGTCACCGTCGTCTACCTGGTCTTCCGCAAGAAGCGCTGGCTCTGACATCCGTCTTATCGCCATTTGGCACACTGTCCGGATCAGCCGGTCCGGTGAAGGAGAATCCCGCATGTCCATGGTCGGCAACCTGCGCAAAGTCGCGAACCTGGCGCGGCGCGGCAGCCGTCGCCGCGTGGACCTCAGCCACCCGGCCCGCTCCCCGCTCGGCGCGTCCGTGGTCAACTGCGTCGTCTACCGCGACGGTGTCCGCGCACCGTCGACGGGCGGCTCCGTGGAGGAAGCCGTCCGGCACGCCCGCAAGCACCGGGGCGGCTTCGTCTGGCTGGGCCTGCACGAACCCGGTGAGGAGGAGTTCGCCGGGGTCGCCGACCTGTTCGGCCTGCACCCGCTCGCCGTCGAGGACGCCGTCCACGCCCATCAGCGCCCCAAGATCGAGCAGTACGGTGAGGTCCTGTTCTCCGTCTTCAAGACCCTCACCTACGTCGAGCACGCCGAGCTGACCGCGACGAGCGAGGTCGTCGACACCGGCGAGGTCATGGTCTTCACCGGCCCCGACTTCGTCGTCACCGTCCGCCACGGCCGCCACGGCTCTCTCGGCCCCCTGCGCGAGGGCCTCGAAGGACACCCGGACCTGCTGGCCAAGGGCCCCTCCGCCGTCCTGCACGCCATCGCCGACCATGTCGTCGACGACTACGTCACCGTCACCGACGCCGTCCAGAACGACATCGACCAGGTCGAGACCGACGTCTTCTCCCCGCACAGCCCCCGGAGCGCAGACCCCGGCCGCATCTACCAGCTCAAGCGCGAACTCCTGGAGCTGAAGCGTGCCGTGGTCCCCCTCGCACGTCCCCTCGACCGGATCGCCACCGAGCCCCGCGCCTGCGTCGACAAGGAGATACAGGCGTACTTCCGGGACGTCGCCGACCACCTCACCCGCGTCACCGAGCAGATCAACGCCTTCGACGCCCTGCTCGACTCCATCCTGCAGGCCCACCTCGCGCAGGTGACCGTCGCCCAGAACGAGGACATGCGCAAGATCACCGCCTGGGCCGCGATCATCGCCGTACCCACCATGGTGTGCGGGGTCTACGGCATGAACTTCGACCACATGCCCGAGCTGCGCTGGACGTTCGGCTACCCCCTCGTCCTCTCCGTCATCGCCACCGTCTGCTTCGTCCTCCATCGCAACTTCAAGCGCAACGGCTGGCTGTAGCTCCTCCCCTCACGGTAGCCACAATCCACGATTTCCTGAATTCAGGTTTATGTGTACTGTCGTGGGTGTGCTGACTGTTGCCTCCGACATCGACGTCCTGGCCCGGTTCGGTCGCGCGCTCGCCGACCCGATCCGCTGCCGCATCCTGCTCGCCCTGCGCGAGGCCCCGGCCTACCCAGCCGACCTCGCCGACGCACTCGCCGTCTCCCGCACCCGGCTGTCCAACCATCTCGCCTGCCTGCGGGACTGCGGCCTCGTCGTCACCGTGCCCGATGGTCGCCGCACCCGCTACGAACTGGCTGACCCGCGCCTGGGCCACGCCCTGGACGACCTGCGCGCCGCCGTGGTGGCCGTCGCCGCGGACCGTACCTGCGTGGACGCCGACGAGCAGGGGTGCTGCTGATGGCCGCGATATCCCTCGGGCCCACCCCGGCCCGCCGCGACGCGCTCGCCCGCCGGATACGCCTGCTGGTCACCGTGACCATCACCTACAACGCCGTCGAGGCGATCGTCGCTCTCACCGCCGGCACCCTCGCCTCCTCCACCGCCCTGATCGGCTTCGGCCTGGACTCGGTCATCGAGGTCTCCTCGGCCGCTGCGGTGGCCTGGCAGTTCTCCGCCCGCGAGCACGCCGTACGCGAAGCCCGCGAGAAGACCACCCTGCGGATCATTGCGCTGTCGTTCTTCGTACTCGCCGCCTACGTCACTGTCGATGCCGTCCGCGCGCTGATCGGCACGGGGGAGGCGGAGAGCTCCATTCCCGGCATCGTGCTTGCCGCACTCTCTCTCGCGGTCATGCCGTTCCTCTCGGCAGCTCAACGCCGCGCAGGCCGTGAACTCGGCTCCGCCAGTGCGGTCGCCGACTCCAAACAGACCCTGCTGTGCACATACCTCTCCGCCGTCCTCCTCGTCGGCCTGCTCCTCAACGCCACCCTCGGCTGGTCCTGGGCCGACCCGATCGCCGCCCTCGTCATCGCCGCCATCGCCGTCAAAGAAGGCCGCGACGCCTGGCAAGGGAAGGGCTGTTGCGCGCCCGCGACCGCTGCTGCGGTGCCAGCCGCCAGCCCCGAGGTTGGCGACGCGTGCGGCTGCGGCCCCGGCTGCGCCTGCTGCAACTGACCGTCCGCGCACGCCGAACGGGCCCCGCCGCCGACTGCGGCGCTCACGGGTGCGGGCGCCGTCCGCCCCGTACCCGTCCCTCGGCGTCAGGTGCGCCTACACCTCGATGTGCGAGCCCATGATGACCGTGCGGTCGCGGGGCAGGCTGAAGTACTCGGCGGCGTCGGACGTGATGTAGGAGGTGGCGATGAACAGGCGTTTGCGCCAGGGCGCCATCGTCGGGGCCTTCCCGCGACGGAGCTCGATCTTCGACAGGAAGTAGGACGCCTGGTCGAGCTGCAGCGGCCCCTCGGTGTTGGCCGGGTCGAGCATGGCCAGGCTGCCGGGCACGTCCGGTGTCTCCATGTAGCCGAACCGGGCGGTGACGTGGATGATCCCGTCGTCGCCGTATCCGAGGTCGTCCACGACGACCCGCTGGTCGGCCGGGACACGGGGCACCGGGTCCGTCTTGATGGAGAGGATCACGACCTGCTCGTGCCGCACATGGTTGTGCTCGACGTTGGCCCGCATGGCGAGCGGCGCGGTCTCCTTGTCCCGGTTCAGGAACACGGCCGTACCGGGGACCCGGCGCGTGGCGGCCTCGCCGCTGCGGAGGTCGTCGACGAAC
Source organism: Streptomyces sp. NPDC057474 (assembly GCF_042802555.1). Lineage (NCBI taxonomy): Bacteria > Bacillati > Actinomycetota > Actinomycetes > Kitasatosporales > Streptomycetaceae > Streptomyces > Streptomyces sp. NPDC057474. Next base: position 20,324 of record NZ_JBHVDX010000095.1, read on the forward strand.
TCGGGCAGCGCCCCCTCGGCGCGCGCTCGTGCTTCGGTGACCAGCGCCCGGCCCCGCTGCCAGGTCGTCATGACGGTGAACGCGGTGAGGCCGATCAGCAGCGGCAGCCACGCGCCGTGCACGAGCTTGGTCAGGTTGGCCGCCACGAACATCAGGTCCACGAAGAGGAGCAGGCCCCCGCCGACGGCGAGCAGCCACTTGGGTGTACCCCACTTGGCGCGGGCGACGTAGAAGAAGAGCAGCGTCGTGATGGTGATGGTTCCGGTGACCGCCATACCGAACGCGTAGGCCAGCTCCGCCGAGCTGCGGAACGCGAAGACCAGGGTGAGGACCGAGACCATCAGGAGCCAGTTGATCCACGGGACGTAGATCTGACCGATGGTCGACTCGGAGGTGTGCGCGATGCGCAGCCTCGGCAGATAGCCGAGCTTGGCCGCCTGGGAGGCGACCGAGTACGCGCCGGTGATCACCGCCTGGGACGCGATCACGGTCGCCGCCGTCGCCAGGATCACCATCGGCCAGCGCCCCCAGTCGGGCACGAGCAGGAAGAACGGGCTGCTGACGTTGGACGGATCGTCGAGGATCAGCGCGCCCTGGCCCAGATAGCTCAGGACGCAGGCGGGCAGTACGAGGAACAGCCAGCCCCGGGTGATCGCCCGGCGGCCGAAGTGCCCCATGTCGGCGTAGAGCGCCTCGGCACCGGTCACCGCGAGCACGATCGCCGCCAGCGCGAAGAACGCCGTACCCCAATGCCCGAACAGGAAGCCCAGCGCGTACGTCGGTGACAGCGCCCTGAGGATGTCCGGGTGGTCGGTGATGCCGACGACGCCGCACGCGCCGATGGCCACGAACCAGAGGATCATGACCGGCCCGAACACCCGGCCCACCGCCGCGGTTCCCCGGCGCTGCACCAGGAACAGCAGCACGATGATCACCGCGGTGATCGGCACGACCGCGTCCTCCAGCGACGGCTCGACGACCTTGAGGCCCTCGACCGCGGACAGTACCGAGATCGCCGGGGTGATCATGCTGTCGCCGAAGAACAGCGACGCACCGAAGATGCCCAGCGCGGCCAGCACGACGGCGGCCCGACGTCCACGCTGCGCACCCCACTGCCGCAGCAGGGTGATCAGCGCCATGATGCCGCCCTCACCGTCGTTGTCGGCGCGCATCGCCAGCAGTACGTAGGTGACGGTGACGATGATCATCACCGACCAGAACACCAGCGACACCACCCCGTACACGTTGTCCGTGGTGACCGGGACGGGGTGCGGGTCGCTCGGATTGAACACCGTCTGGAGGGTGTAGATCGGGCTGGTCCCGATGTCACCGAAGACCACGCCGAGAGCACCGATGACCACCGCGAGACGCACGGTGTCGCGCGCACTCGCCCGACGGGCCTCCGGCGCCCGCGGTGCGGATCCGTCATCCGACGGGGTTCCCTGCCGGCGATCAGCCATGGTGCTCCTCCTCCGTGCCGTCCCGCTGAGCCGCGGACCCGGGGCATCGGAGCGGACGATACCGACCCGCAGGTGTGACCGTCGGCAGCAGACGCCGCTTCGTCGAGCGGCGTCTGCCCAGACAGGGGCGTCGTAAATCCGGCACCCGTATTCGGGTCGTCCAGCCTCTCGGGCTCTTCGCCGTCCATGGTCGGCGAAGAGCCACTCACACCCCATGTGATCTTCGCGCCGACTGAGGGTGTGGCCTGCTGTTCCCTTCCGGGGCAGGCGTGCGGGAATGCCCGCCCCTTACTTCGCGACCTAAGGCCCGCCCACCGTTTACGCCTTGGGCGCTGGGCAATACAGCTAGGGTGGTTGCCGCCCCTATGACGGAGCGTTTACGGATTGGGCGATAGTCGAATCCCGACAAGTGCGGGAGTCTGGGTGACCGGACGACCTTCCGTGGTGCCAGCGAGCCTGAAGGTGGTCACTACCTGGAGAGCGCCGAGGTGCGCCGGTGGACAGCCGGTGGACAGACGCCTTTGGACGGTGCATCACGAAGGAGCACCGGTCAACCTGCTGCACGTGCTCTGATCAGCACAAACGTCACCGGGCAGCACGACGGAACACCACGCAACATGAACGCTCATGGTCTCGTAATGCGTAGGTCTCGGGTTCGAATCCCGAAGGCGGCTCCAAGGGAAACCCCAGGTCGGGCCTCTGACCTGGGGTTTCTTCGTTTTGCTGACCTTGGAATTCGGGTCAATCGGACACTCGGAGCCTACGCATCGTAATGCGTAGGTCCGAGGTTGACAGTCGGTAGTGATTCCGCTCTGCGCGGCTGTGAACTGGCCTTTTGTAGCTCGCTGTCGATCCCCCTCGGCCTGTTCGGAATGACATGGTGGCCATTTGGTGGCCAAGCGTGCATCCATCGTGCAGACCGGCTCCTGCTCAGCCGCGCGACTGGAGGCATGGAGGGGAACGGTTGTTGTGCCCACCCGACAATCACGCGTGCCAATTGCTTACGTTTGGCCAGCCTCCGGCGGGAATCTTGAATTCGACGACGCGGCCTTACGCGAGAGGGCAGTGCGGGTTCCGTGTTCCGCTCGGCGGGCCGTTGGTCTGAGGTGTCGAGCGCAAGAACTGCCGTGGCTGGGCCAGGGAGGCCGGACCTGTGAACACCCCGGGGTGCGTCGAGAGATCTCTCAAGTTGGCAGGCCCTCGCCTGCGTCATCAAGTGGGGCGGCACGCTATTCGACCTCTGCTGCAGTCGCTCGGGCGTTCTTCCTGGTCCGATTCCGGGTGTCGGTGCAGGGAAGCTGATCGGGCGGCGACTGGTCAGCGCTGATGTCGTCCCTGGGTGGAAAACGGCCAACTTTGCGTGAAGGGGAGGAGCGGGCTTTCCGGGTGCAGGTTTGCGATGTCCTTGAGTCGCTGGCGTGGACATGTTCACTACGTGGCCGTCCCGGATGACTGCTGCGATGCAGGGCGTCCGTCTTCGCAGACGGGTGTGATCACGCCAAACTGTCCCTGAGCGAACTTTATTAATCCTTGACGCTTCAAGTCCACTGACCGTTAACTCACGCCACATTTGTGATCTCTGTGCGTGGTCCGGGTGGGGGCAGTGAAAGTGCGATGGGGGAAGGGTGCTGTCGTAAGGGCGGTGCTCGTGAGCTTGGTGTCCCTGGGGCTCGTGGTGGCGGGGCCGGCTGGAGCGGGATCTGCCGGGGCGCCGACCGCGGTTGCGGCGGTGTGCACCGGCGGGGTCAACCCGGACTACAACGGTGACGGCATCCGCGACATCGCGATAGCCGATCCCGATGCCACGGTGGCGGGCAAAGCCCGCGCCGGCCGCATCGATGTCGTGTACGGCGGCGGCAAGGGCGCCAAGCGGCTGGATCAGGATCTTGCCGCAGTGCCTGGAGTGGCGGAGTCGGGTGACCAGTTCGGATTCAGCCTGGCGACGTTCGACGTGAACGAGGACGGCTGTGACGACTTGGCGGTCGGCATTCCGCACGAGGCGATCGGCACCGCCGCCGACTCCGGAGGCGTCGCGGTGCTCTACGGTTCGCCGGACGGTCTTGGCCAGGGCACGGCGTCCGTGGGCTACGACCAGGGCCTGGAAGCCGTTCCGGGCGTCGCCGAGACAGGCGACTGGTTCGGGTACTCCGTTGCCGCCGGCACCAGCGGCGGTACGCCCTTCCTGCTCATCGGCGTTCCGGGCGAGGACATCGGCTCGCCCTCCCTGGTGGACGCGGGCGTCGCGGTCCACGTGAAGGGCAGCGCGATCACCGACTTCAGCCAGGACTCGACCGGCGTCCCCGGCGTGGTCGAGAAGGATGACCGGTTCGGAGCCCAGGTCGCCGCCACCGCAACCCACTTCGCGGTCTCGGCGCCGGGCGAGGCCATCGGAACGGACACCTTCGCCGGCGGTGTCTCGCTGTTCAACCACACCTTCACCGATGGTGTGCCCGGCGCTGTCCTCGGCCTGGACCAGGACGGCGCACTGAGCGATGGCACCAACGTCTTCGGCGAGGCCGAGTCCAGCGACAGTTTCGGCAAGTCCATGGCGATGGTGCCCTTCCGGCCCTCGGGCACGGGCACGCCCACCGAGTCGCTGTTGGCCGTCGGGGTGCCCGGCGAGGACCACCCCGCCGATGCCGACGGCGGCATGGTGCACATCTTCAAAGTGACCTCGGCGGGTGCCGTCAGCGAGCGGCAGCGCATCCATCAGGACGTCGCCGACATCGAGGGCAGCACGGAACCGGGTGACCTGTTCGGTGAGCGGCTCGTCGCCGTCAACACCGCCCCGACTGCTACCTCCACCGCCTCCACCGTGCTCCTCGCGGTCGGTGCCCCCGGCGAGGACCTCGGTGACGACCGTGACGCCGGCGCGGTGCAGACGTTCCCGTTGGTCGGCGCGCCCGGCGACGGTGACTTGTTCATCGAGCAGGGAACCGCCGGGACGGGCGGGGACGTCGGCCCGCAGGAGTACTTCGGCACCGCTCTCGGCGCGACGAGCGCTTCGTTGTATCTCGGCGTTCCCTATGGCCCTGCTGCCGACCGGGCTGTGTACGCGCTGCCTTGGAGCAATGTCGCGCCCGGCGGCACCGCAGGCACGGTGCAGAGCTGGCGGCCGGGCGAGGGTGGAATCCCCGCAGACGACGTGACGGCATTCGGAGCAGTGATCCGATGAAGATGAACGGGGAGAGGAGCCGAAAGCAGAAGGTGTGGCGTCGAGCTGGGACGCCGACGGTTCTGGCGCTCGCGACGGCTGGGCTCGTAGCGACGGCAGTGACGGGTCTGCCCATGGACTCCGGGGACGCCCGGTCTCAGGTCGCGCCGGTGGCCGCCACCTCCGCTGCACTGAAGGCGGCCGTCGCCGAGGGCGTGTCCACCGAGACGGAGGCGCGGGCAGCCGCCCAGAAGTCGGGTCAGAGTGTCGAGGTGACCGGTCTCCGGCAGGAGCGTCGTACCGTCGTGGCGAACAGCGACGGCACTTTCACTGCCAAGGAGTTCGCCGAGCCGGTGCGCACCTGGCAGGGCGGCCAGTGGGCGGACATCGACGAGTCCCTCGTCCGGCGTGCCGACGGCACCTGGGCACCGAAGGCCACTACGGCCGATGTCACCTTCTCAGCCGGCGGCGAAGGGCCGTTCGCGCGGATACGTGTCGCTGGGCGTGAACTCGCCCTGTCCTGGCCGGGCGGAGACCTGCCGAAGCCGGTGATCGACGGCGACTCGGCGACGTACGAGAACGTGCTGCCCGATGTGGATCTGGTCGTGCAGGCAGAGCCGGACGGCTTCGGTCACCTCGTCGTGGTCAACACACCAGAGGCCGCGCAGAACCCGGATCTCGCCCGCTTCGAAATCGGCGTCGACACCAAGGCACTGACCCTCCAGGAGACGTCCTCCGGGGCGCTGCGTGCGCTGGACAGCAGTTCTCAGGGTGTGGTCCTGGAGGCTGATTCCCCTGTCATGTGGGACGCAGGCAACGGGGGTGACACTTCCACGACGGCCGCCCGGACCGCGGCTTTCGGTACCGCGTCCGTGAGTGCCGCCGGTGGCCTCGAACCGCCTCCGGACGCCGCGACCGCGCCGGTCGAGATGGAGGTCGGGCAGGGCAAGCTGACGCTGATCCCGTCCCAGGACCTGCTGACCGACCCCGATACCAGCTTTCCCGTGGTCATCGACCCGATCGAGAAGACCACCAGCCGTACGTCCTGGACCTCGGTGATGAAAGGTATGCCGAACGAGCAGGACTGGAAGTTCAGCGGCTCGGCAGGCATGGGCAAGTGCCCCATCGACTACCAGCCGATCGCCTGCAACGGCGTCGACGTGCGCAGGCTCATGTACACGATGCCCACCTTCTTCTACAAGGGGAAGGACATCCTGGAGACCACGTTCGCGGTGCGCGTCGCGCACATCTACAACGCGACCCCGGAGGACGAGCCGGTACGTCTGTACCGCGTCGGCGGTAAGAACTTCGGTATCTCCTCGTCCACGGACTGGGGGAACACGGACACCCTGTGGGACAGCCACATCATGACCGTGGACAAGGCGGTCTCGCCGGTGTCCTGTTCCAGTGCTCCGAACCTGCGTTTCGAGTCCGGCAAGAGCGGTGCGCTCACCCAGGAGCTGCAGGCCGCGGCCACCGGGTCTTGGACGCAGATGACGTTCGGCCTGCGGGCCGCGGACGAGGGTGATCTGCACGAGTGGAAGCGGATGTGCGGCAACGCCGTCCTGGAGGTCACTTACAACCGGCCTCCCGCGAAGGTCTCCATGAAGGAGATGTGGACCAGTCCCGGCGGTGTGTGCGCCACCTCCACCGGGGCGGTCCGTAGTCAGCACGTCGACGAACTGCCCAAGCTGCTCGTCATCCCGCACGATCCCGACCATTCGAGGGACGAGGCAGAACCCGTCAAGGTGCGCTTCCGGGTGGAGTGGACGGACAAAGACGGCAAGGCCCAGCAGTACGAGAAGGACACTCCTTACTCGTCTCCGACCGGCGCCAAGTTCGAGCACAAGATCAAGGTGCCGAAGGGTAAACCCGCGATCCCGGAGAACGGCAAGGTCTACTGGTCGGCCGCGGTCTACGACAAGGCCACCTGGGGACCGTGGAGTTGGGAGGGTGACTCGGCCGTGCGCTGCGAGTTCGTCATGGACCGCAATGTGCCCGGCAAGCCGGACGTCGACTCTAAGGAGTTCCCGGAGGACAAGTCCGGTGAGCTCGGCGTCGGAGAGACGGGCACCTTCACCTTCTCGCCCAACCTCGGTGACAGGTTCGACAACGATGTGAGCCGCTACTCCTACGACTTCACCAAGGACACCGCCGCCCCGAAGAACGTCACGCCGTCCTCCCCCACTGCCCCGGTCTCGGTGCAGTTCACACCGCCCGCGATCGGCACGGTGGTACTGGAAGTCACGTCGTACGACGCGGCCAACAATCCCAGTGCCCCGGCCGTCTACTCCTTCGTGGTCAAGGAGGGAAAGAGCGTCGCCGGCCAGTGGAATCTCGGCGACGACCCCCTGCCTTCCGCAGAGGGCCGGCACGTCAAGGACGAGAGTGACAACAGCCGTGCCGCGACCGTGGGTGCCGGTGTCAGCTTCACGACCAAGGACGGACCGGGTGGTACGGCGGACCGTGCGGCGCACCTGGACGGCACAGCCGGCGCCTACCTGAGTACGGACGCGCCCGTCGTGGACACCGCGAAGGGCTTCTCGGTCAGTGCCTGGGTGCGGCCCACCGCGCTCGACAAGGACGGAGTGGTCGTCAGCCAGGACGGCGCCGGCGAACCCGGCTTCACCCTTGGCTACGACGCCGTGGCCAAGAACTGGTCGTTCGGAGTCCCGGCCAACGACGTCGAGTCCCTCGGCGAATGGCGGGCCACTGTGACGACCAGCGCCACCTGCAGGGACAGCACTACCAAGCCGGTCTGTCCGAATGAGTGGGTCCACCTGACCGGGACTTACGATCCGGCGAACGGGCAGCTTCAGCTGTACGTCAACGGTGAGCTGAGGAAGACCGTTGCCCGCCAGTCCACTTGGTCGGCCCGCGGAGCCCTGCAGATCGGCCGGTCGGTGGCCAAGTACGGCTACAGCCGCAACTTCACCGGCGACATCGCCGAGGTCCGCGCCTACGACCGACTTACTCCGGCCGCCGAGATCAAGTCGATGCTCACGGTGAAGCCGGCCCGCAAGGGCTACTGGCCCCTCGACACGGTTGCCTCCGGCACAAGCCCGGACCTCGTGGGAGGCCGCGCCCTGACTCTGGGCGGTGGCGCCACTCTCTTCCAGCAGAAGCCGGAAGAGGTGGTCGAGGGACCGTATCCGCTGGTCACCTCTATGGGGGAGCAGGGCGCGGTGCCGGGCGGCGACCTGGTGCTCGCCGACAACGGATACGCGGCCACGTCATCGGCACCTGTCAGCGCGGACGGTAGTTTCACCGTCGCCGCCCGGGTCCGGGTTGCCGCAGAGTCGGACACCACCGACCAGACCTTGTTCGCGCTCACGGGAACCAAGACCAACCGCTTCCTGGTCCGCTACACGAAGTACACCGCGGACAACCCGTACGGGCACTGGGAGCTGGTGGTGCCAGGCAGCGACAACACGGCGGCCACGGCTCTGACCATCCCCGACGACCAGGCGGGAGACCCGACGCTGGATGGCGGCCAGCACATCGCCGTGGTCTATGACGGCCTCACCAAGCGACTGCGCCTCTACGTCGACGGACAGCTCGCCGACGCCGACAACGCTTCCACGCACAAGATCGGTTACTGGGCGGCCGGCGGCGGTCTCCAGATCGGCCGTGCCAAGTCCGGTACCGGTTGGGCCGATCATCTCAGCGGCGAGGTCGACGACATCCGGATCTACACCGGGGCCGCCGACGCGGTCGCGATCGGCTGGATGGCCGAAAGGCTGGCACAGCCGGACCTGTGACAGAAGCTTCCGGCCGGGCGCACGCGTCCGGCCGGAACCACGGCTGTCGGTTCCGAAGCACCCCACGTCTCCTCGACGTAGCCCCCACCTTCGCTCCTCACCCTGCGGAGTTCCTGTATGCCTGCTGCCAGATCCCTTCTCATCGGCCGCCGTCTGCGCGGCCGGGCCGCGGTCGTGGCCGCCGTGACCTCTCTCGCTCTGACGATCGGTACGATCCAGGCCGTGGCGTTCCCCGAGCGGGAGGACACTTCTGGTCCCGCCGTTCAGGCACTCGGCGACCCGGTCGAGGGCAAGAACGCCAAGGCGCCGCGCAAGATCCCCGCAGACCCGACGCGCAAGGCGGCCATCCGCAGCCTGGACAGGCCGACTTGGCCCCACGCGGTCCGTCGTAGCGTGCCGGTCTCGGCGTCGGAGAACCGGAACACGCCGGAGAACGTCGGAGGGCTGCCGGTCGGGCTGTCGGCGGTCGAGCGGACAGAACCGAAGCGAACGGCGAAGGGTGCGAAGGCAGCCCCTGCCGTTCCTGCGGACGTCAGCGTCGAAGTCCTCCCGCATGCGCGCGCCACAGCCGCGGGTGCCGGTGTCCTTCTGCGGGTGAAGAACCCGGACGCCGAGCAGGCCAAGGTACGGCTCAGCGTCGACTACGGCACCTTCGCCGAGGCATACGGCGGTAGTTACGGCTCCCGCCTCGCCCTGTACGAGGTGCCCGCCTGCGCCCTGGAGGAGAAGCTCGGCGGCAAGCAGTGCAAGGGCAGCCCGAAGCCCCTGGCTTCCGTCAACGACGTGAAGGCCGAGACCGTCTCCGCGCCCCTGTCCGCGACCTCCGCAGACACGGTGGTCGCCCTCGCCGCCGCCGACGCCTCCGCACAGGGCGACTACAAGGCGACCCCGCTGTCCCCCTCGGCCGAATGGAGCGTGGCGCCATCCTCGGGCGGCTTCTCCTGGTCGTATCCGATCTCGGTCGTGCCGACGCCTGGTGGACTAACCCCGTCGGTGGGACTGTCGTACTCCTCCCAGTCGGCGGACGGTCGTACCGCGACCACCAACAACCAGGGCTCCTGGGTGGGCGAGGGCTTCTCCTACGAGCCCGGCTACGTCGAGCGCTCGTACAAACCCTGCGCCGACGACGGACACTCCTCCTCCGGCGAACAGTGCTGGGCGTTCGACAACGCGACGCTGATGCTCAACGGCTCGGCGGCACAGCTGATCAAGGACGACGAGTCCGGCGAGTGGCATGTCTCGGGTGAGGACGGCTCCAAGGTCGAGAAGCTGACCGACGCCACCAACGGAGACGACGACGGCGAGCACTGGAAGGTCACCACCACCGACGGCACCGAGTACTGGTTCGGCCTCAACCGGCTTCCCGGCTGGAGCAGCGGCAAGACGGAGACCGACTCCGCGTGGACCACGCCCGTCTTCGGCGACGACGAGAAGGAGCCCTGCTACAAGGCGACGTTCGCCGAAGCGTGGTGCAAGCAGGCGTGGCGCTGGAACCTCGACTATGTCAAGGACACCCAGGGCAACGTCATGACCTACTACTACGGACAGGAGACCAACCACTACGCCCTGAACGGCAAGACCGATGCCAACGGCACCTCCTATGTCCGTGGCGGCTACCTCAAGCGCATCGAGTACGGTCAGCGCGAGTCCACGCTGTACACGCAGTCCGCACCGGCACGCGTGGTCTTCGACACCGCCGAACGCTGCCTTGCCACCGACGCGTTCGACTGCGCGGCTGACAAGTGGACTTCGGCCAACGCCGGCAAGTGGCCGGACACCCCGTGGGACCGCTACTGCAAGGCGGACACCAAGTGCACGGCCACCCAGGCCTCCCCGTCGTTCTGGACCCGCAAGAAACTCACGGCGATCACCACGCAGGCCTACACCGGTGACAGCTCTGCCCCGTACACCGACGTCGACTCCTGGTCGCTGACGCACCGTTTCACCGACAACGGAGACGACTCCAACACCCTGTGGCTGTCGGAGATCATCCACACCGGCAAGGCCGGTGACGGTGCGGACATCAAACTGCCCCCGGTGACGCTGATCGGCACCAAGCTGGAGAACCGCGTCGACAAGATCGGCGACAACATCGCACCCTTGAACCGCTTCCGGCTCGCCACCGTGATCAGCGAGAGCGGCGCCCAGCTCGACATCGCCTACAAGGCGGCCGACTGCTCGGCGGACGCCCTGCCCAAGCCCGGTGAGTCGGTCAAGCGCTGCTACCCGGTGATGTGGGCGCCCTCGGGCCAACTGGAGCCGATCACCGACTGGTTCCACAAGTACGTCGTCGACACCGTCAGCCAGCGCGACCGCACCGGCGGCGACGTCAACGACGTGATGGTCACCCGCTACGACTACCAGGGCGACGCGGCCTGGCGGCACGCCGAGCCCGACGGCATCACCGACGAGAAGTTCCTGACCTGGAGCCAGTGGCAGGGCTACGGCAAGGTGTCCGTCACCAGCGGCGACAGTGAGCAAAGCACCCGCGTCGACCACACCTACCTCCAGGGCATGGACGGCGACAAGTCGCCCGGTGGCGGAACCCGTACTGAGAAGATCACCGCGTCCGACGGCTCCGACTTCACCGGGCACAAGGAGTTCACCGGCTACGAGGTGGAGAAGGCCGCCTACGACAAGGGCAAGGTCGTCTCCAAGGTGATCAGCAAGCCGTGGAAGCACGACACGGCCACCCAGACCAGGAGCTGGGGCACCACCAAGGCCACCATCACCGAGACGACCGAGGTACGCGGGTACTCCGCCAAGTCCTCGGGCGGCTGGGTGGAGACGCTGTCGACGACCGAGTTCGACCCCGAGTACGGGCGCGTTCTGCAGATCGACAACCGCGGTGACACCTCGACGGCGACCGACAACACCTGTACGCGTACGTCGTACGCCGACAGCGCCGCCAAGCACATTTACTCCCTGCCCAAGCAGATCGAGACCGTCTCGGTCGGCTGTGACGTTACGCCGAACCGCATGACCGACGGCAAGACCCCCGGCGACATCGTCACCGACGAGCGCACCCTGTACGACAAGGGTGTCTACGGCGCCGCGCCCACCAAGGGCCTGGCCACCGCCACCGAACGACTGGTCTCGCACGACGGCACCAAGGGCACATACCAGACCACCGGCATCACCGACTACGACGGCTTCGGCCGCCCCACCAGCCAGGAGGACGTGGCCGGAGCGTTGACGACGACCGCGTACACGGATGTCAACGGCCTGATCTCCTCGACCAAGGTCACCAACGACCTCGGCCACATCACCACCACCTCCTACGACCGGTTGCGCGGCCAGTCCACCGGTCAGACCGACCCCAACACCAGGCGCACCGACCTCGCCCGTGACGCGCTCGGCCGGCTCACCTCCGTCTGGCTGCCCGACCGCCGCAGCAACCAGACGCCGAGCATCAAATACTCCTACCTCGTCCGCCAGGACAAGCCGGTCGCGGTCAAGACCGAGAAGATCGAACAGGACGGCACTTACGGCACCGAGTGGCAGCTGTACGACGGTCTGCTGCGCCCGCGTCAGAAGCAGACCGAGGGGCCCACCGGCGGCCGGATGGTGGCCGATTCGTTCTACGGACCCACGGGCGCGGTGAAGCGGGCCAACGAGACGTACTACGCCGCCGGTGCCGCCTCCGACGAGCTGCTCACCGTGACCAACGGAGACGTCGCCAACCAGACGCGCTACGAGTACGACGGCCTGGGCCGCACCGCCGCCGAGATCTTCACCATCGCCGGATACGAGCAGTGGCGAAGCACCACCTCGTACGACGGCGACATGACGCACAGCGACCCGCCTCCCGGCGGTGTGGCGACCACGACGGTCACCGACGCCGAGGGCAAGGTCAAGGAGCTGTGGCACTACAAGGGCCACACACCCGTCCCGACCGGCCCGGGCTCCGAGCGCACGGTCACCAAGTACACCCACACCGCGGCGGGTGAACTGGCCACCGTCACCGATTCCAAGGGCAACGTCTGGCGTCACAACTACGACCAACGCGGCCGCATGGTCCGCAAGGTCGACCCGGACGCCGGCGAGACGATCCTCACCTACGACGAGGCCGACCGTCTGACGTCCACCGAGGACGCCCGGCACAGGATCCTGTCCACCGAGCACGACAGCCTGGGCCGGCCCAAGTCGACCTGGGAAGGCGCGGTGTCCGAAGGCACCAAACTGACGGAGACCAAGTACGACAAGTCAGGTTCGCTCGGCTACTCCCACGCCAGCTACCGCTTCCTGCCCAACGGCGAGGCGTACTCCACCGTCGTCGCCACCTTCGACACCTTCTACCGGCCCCTGACGACCAACTACACGGTCCCGGCCTCGGAGGGGAAGCTCGCGGGCACCTACCCCTTCACCACCGCCTACAACCGGGACGGCACGGTCGCCTCCACCGGTATACCGGCGGCCGGCGGACTGCCCACCGAGAGCCTGAAGTACACGTACGACGAACTCCAGCGCCCGCTCACCATGGCCAGCGCCACCTCGACCTACGTCACCGGCACGGTCTGGTCCAACACCAGCCAACTGCTCCAGCTCTCCCTGAGCACCGGCGGCGCCCGCACGGAGAAGAACTTCTACTACGAGAAGGGCACCGACCGCCTCACCCGGGCCACGGTGAAGGTCGGCTCCACCGCCACGGTCGCCAAGGACCAGCACTACTCCTACGACCAGGCCGGCAACGTCCTGGCCATCACCGACACCGCCGCCCCGGCGAGCAGTTCGACACTCGATGTGCAGTGCTTCGCCTACGACGGCCAGGCCCGACTCGTCGACGCCTGGACCCCCGCGGCCTCCGCCACCACGGCCGACGGCGAGGGCACGATCGGCGGAACCGCCGACTACGCCGGAAAGAAGCCCACCGCCTGTGACGCCGCCCCCGGCACCAACCCGCTGGGCGGGCAGTCCCCCTACTGGACCAGCTGGTCGGTCGACGACATCGGCAACCGCACCCAGGAGACCCGCCACGACCCGTCCCTGAACGCCGCCAAGAACACCACCCGGACCCTCACCTACCAGGACGGCGACCAGGACGGCACGCCGGGCGAGACCGGCGACGGCGGCCCGCACCAGGTGACCAAGATCGCCGAGACGACCCCGACCGGAGACCGGCAGCAGACGTACCAGTACGACGTCTCGGGCAACACCCACAAGCGCACCATCGGCGGCGACACTCAGAGCCTCGACTGGGACGCGACCGGCAAGCTGACCAAGGCCACTGAGGCCGACGGTACCGAGACCTCGTTCCTGTACGACGCGGGCGGCGCGCGGATCAAGCGCACCACCGCTGACGTGACCACGCTCTACCTGCCGGGCATGGAACTGGAGCTGAAGACGGGCTCCACCGCTGTCACGGCGACGCGCCACTACTCGTACGCCGGCCAGACGATCGCGATCCGTACCTCGGACAACAAGGTCTCGTTCCTCTCCGCCGACCACCACGGCACCGGCGACCTCGCCGTCGACGCGACGAGCGGTGCCGTCACCCAACGGCGTACCGACCCGTACGGTGCAGCCCGCGGCAAGCTGTCGCCGGAGACGGGCACCTGGCCGGGCGAGAAGGGCTTCGTCGGCGGCACGATCGATGCCTCGACCGGCCTGGTCCACATCGGCGCCCGCGAATACGACCCGGATCTGGGCAAGTTCATCTCGGCGGACCCGCTCATCGACTACACGCGGCCGCAGCAGATGAACGGGTACGCGTACGCGAGCAACACCCCCGTGACGCTGTCCGATCCGACAGGCCTGTTCGAATGCCGGAACGGCCGGTCCATGAGCTGCGACAGGCATGGCAACTACCGCAGTGAGGGGGCTTGGTGCCCGAACCCCGTCGACCCGGCCTGCGCTGGTGGCAGTGCCGATGTCGGCCGGGCGACACAGGACGTCGCCTCAGCGGAGCAGCAGCAATCCGCTGCCCAGCAGCGGTTCAGGTCGGCGGGCAAGGAACTCGTCAAGATCGTCATGGACATCCTTGGCATCAGCGCCGCGATGGACTGTTTTTCCAGCGGCAATCTGGCCGCCTGCGGCGAGACGATGCTGACTATCGCGGGCAGTTTCGCGGGAGGTTTCGCCGGCAAGCTCCTGGCGAAGTACGGCATGCCCTGGAACATGCGCAAGGGCATCCAACTGGCCAAACGTGTCACCGGCCTGCTGGGGGACCTCTTCGGTGGCCTGAAGGACATGTCGAAGGCGTCCGAGCGGCTCAACAAGGCACGGGCCAGCCTGGCCAAGGCGCGGGAGAAGGCCCTCGTCGCCGTCGACAGGGTCAAGAGTGCAGTTGGTGGTGGGAAGCCCAAGTGCCACAGCTTCCTGCCCGACACCGACGTCCTTCTGGCCGATGGCAAACGCAAGAAGATCAAGGACATCAGACCGGGCGACAAGGTCACGGTCACGGACCCGAAGACCGGTCGCACGGTCGTCCGCGAGGTCGCGGGCACGATCGTGACAGAGGACGACAAGCACTTCGTCGACCTGACGATCAACTCGAAGTCACTGACGGCGACGACCACACACCCCTTCTGGGTGGTCTCGGAGAACCGCTGGCTCCAGGCCGGCGAACTCACCCCGGGCATGACCCTGCGCACGGCCTCCGGCACCACGGCCACGGTCGAGGACGTCCGCTACTTCGAGCGCCGACAGCGCACACACGACCTCACGATCACCGAGATCCATACGTACTATGTGCTGGCGGGGACGGCGCCGGTCCTCGTTCATAACTGCGATCTAGTACTCCAGCTGTAGATCGTGATCTTCATGTCTGGGATGCGGCTTGTCGCCGGTAGTGACTGGTGCGTGATCGTGCCTGGTGGCGGCGGCGC
>NZ_JBHVDX010000096.1:0-35049 GCF_042802555.1 Streptomyces sp. NPDC057474
TCCCGCGCCCCTGAAAAGCTGGGGCTGCGCCCCGTGCTTCTTGTTTTCCGGGGCGCGGGGAACTGCGCGATCAGCCCCCACGCACTCGCGGTCGCCCGATCGCAGTGCACCCCGGGCTACTGGGCGCCCGGCTGCGCCTCCGCCGCAGTGTTCGGCGCGGGGTCCGACACCGGCACCCTCCGCCGACGCCGCCGCTTGAGCAGAGCCCAAGGCCCACGCGGCCCCGTAGGCATCGCGGCCGTCACCTCCGTGCCCGCCTCCGACGCGGCCTCGGCGGCCGCGCGGGCCACCGGCAGGAACCCCTCGCGGCGGCTGACATCCGGCCGCTCCTCGTCGGCCGGCCAGAGGCCCAGCGCCGCGCAGACCGTCGGCAGGAGGGCCATCGCCGCGGTCGCGTAACCCTCCGCGGAGGGGTGGTAGTTGTCGGGGCCGAACAGCTCGCGGGGGTTCTGTTCGAACTCGGGGCCGAGGAGGTCGCCCAGTGACACGGTGCGGCCGCCCTGCTCGACGGTTCCGATCGTCTGGGCGGCCGCGAGCTGCCGCGAGGCCCGGCGGGCGAGCCAGCGCAACGGCTGCTGCACGAGCTCGATCGTGCCGAGGTCGGGACAGGTGCCGACCACCACCTCGGCCCCGGCGGTCCGCAGTCGCCGTACGGTCGCGGAGAGGTGGCGGACCGAGCGGGTCGGGGGCATCCGGTGGGTCACGTCGTTCGCGCCGATCATGATCACGCAGACGTCGGGGACCTGGGCCGGGTCTTCCAGGACCAGCGCCACCTGCCGGTCGAGGTCGTCCGACTGGGCGCCCGGCAGCGCGACGTTGCGCAGCCGCACCGGGCGCTCGGCCACCGCGGCGAGACCCGAGGCGATGAGGGCGCCCGGGGTCTGCCGGGCCCGGTGGACGCCCTGGCCGGCGGCCGTGGAGTCGCCGAGCATGACGAGCCGGAGCGGGGAGTCGTCAGGGGCGTCGTACGCATTGCCGTACGAGCTGGACGCACGGCCGTACCGGCTGCCGTACGCGCGGCCGTACAGGCCTTCCGCGCTCGGCGGATGGGGGCTGTGCCCGTTGCCCACGACACGCTTGGCCATCCGTACCTCGGCCAGCAGCACACCGACGGCAGCCGCACCGACCAGCCCGATGCCGCCACCGCCGTACGCCGCGCCCGCCGCGATGCGTCGGGCCACCCTCGCCCTGGACATGCTCGACATCAGTCGCAGCCACCTCCTCCTCCGTACACCCACTCATTGCCCCGTACCGGCCCTCGGCCAATCCCGACGGGAGGTGAACAGGGGGGAGAAGAGTGAGGGCGGGGCTAAGGGCCCCACGCTCGGCTTCGCTCGCGCGCGAGGTAACCCCACGCCCCCGCTCACCAGCGCTGTTCAGGCACCTTTGCTCCCCTGCGACCTGATCCGCCGGACAGGCCCTAGGCTGGCGGAACATCACGACCATCCCTTTTTGCAGCTCCGGAGACAACGGTGCAATTCCACGACTCGATGATCAGCCTCGTCGGCAACACCCCGCTGCTGAGGCTCAACAGCGTGACCGAGGGCATTCAGGCGACCGTCCTGGCCAAGGTCGAGTACTTCAATCCCGGCGGTTCCGTGAAGGACCGCATCGCACTGCGCATGATCGAGGCGGCGGAGAAGAGCGGGGAGCTGGAGCCCGGCGGCACGATCGTCGAGCCCACCAGCGGAAACACAGGTGTGGGGCTCGCCATCGTGGCCCAGCAGAAGGGGTACAAGTGCATCTTCGTGTGCCCCGACAAAGTGAGCACCGACAAGATCAACGTACTCAGGGCCTACGGGGCCGAGGTCGTCGTCTGCCCCACCGCCGTCGCCCCCGAGCACCCCGACTCGTACTACAACGTGTCCGACCGGCTGGTCCGTGAGACACCGGGTGCCTGGAAGCCGGACCAGTACTCCAACCCCCACAACCCGCTCTCCCACTATCACTCGACCGGCCCTGAGCTGTGGGAGCAGACGGATGGGCGGATCACGCATTTCGTGGCGGGCGTGGGAACCGGCGGAACCATCTCCGGCACCGGCCGCTATCTGAAGGACGCCAGTGACGGTCGTGTCCAGGTCGTCGGCGCCGACCCCGAGGGGTCCGTGTACTCCGGCGGCTCCGGGCGGCCGTACCTCGTCGAGGGCGTCGGTGAGGACTTCTGGCCGACCGCGTACGACCGGACCGTCGCCGACGAGATCGTCGCCGTGTCCGACAAGGACTCCTTCCAGATGACCCGTCGGCTGGCCAAGGAGGAGGGTCTGCTCGTGGGCGGCTCCTGCGGCATGGCCGTCGTCGCCGCGCTGAAGGTCGCCGAGCGGCTCGGCCCGGACGACGTGGTCGTCGTCCTGCTGCCCGACAGCGGGCGCGGCTACCTCAGCAAGATCTTCAACGACGAGTGGATGGCCGACTACGGCTTCCTGGAGGACGAGGGGCCCAGCGCGCGCGTCGCCGACGTCCTCAGCGACAAGGAGCACGGCGCCATCCCCTCCCTCGTCCACATGCATCCGGACGAGACGGTCGGTCAGGCGATCGAGGTGCTGCGGGAGTACGGCGTCTCGCAGATGCCGATCGTGAAGCCGGGCGCCGGGCATCCGGACGTCATGGCCGCCGAGGTCGTCGGGTCCGTTGTCGAACGGGAGCTGCTGGACGCCTTGTTCACCCAGCGCGCCTCGCTCGACGACCCGCTGGAGAAGCACATGTCGGCGCCGCTGCCGCAGGTCGGTTCCGGTGAGCCGGTCGGCGACCTGATGTCGGTGCTCGGCTCGGCCGACGCGGCGATCGTGCTCGTCGAGGGCAAGCCGACGGGTGTCGTCAGCCGGCAGGACCTGCTCGCGTTCCTCGCCAAGGGCGGGATGAAGCAGTAAAGGTGCCCGATTCCGGGACGAAGGCCCGGTAAAGGGCCCCCCGCGTCGAAGATTTGCCCGGGTCACGCGTTTAACTTCGCAGAAGTGGTACGAGCGCGTCACGTCCGCGCAGCACCCGCTTAACACGGGTCCGGCACATTAGTGGGTGTCGGCAGGGCGGGAGCGGCTCCCCGCCCCGGCCGGCAACCGAAACGGCGTCAAGGACCTCCGGAGCGGCTCCCGGACCTCCATGGACGCCACGGACGCGTAAGCCCGGTCCTGACCCGGCCCGCGTCCCTCGCGGGGACCGCCGTCGTCCCGCCCCCCGTCACACGGGGGTGCGGCGGTCCCCGCGCATAGTTCTTCCGGTGCCTCTTCCGGCTCTTTCGGGAACCTCGCCGGGGTCACTCTTCCCAGTCCGAGTCCCCGTTCTTGCCCCGGCGCCGGCGCAGGGCCGATGAACCGCGCAGTGCCCATGCCATGTTCACGCCCACGATGCCCGCCCAGGTGACGAAGAGGCCGGGAAGTTCTGCCACCCCGCCGCCGATGCCGGAGAGGGGGATGGCGACGACGAGGGAGACGACGCCGAAGCCGTAGCGTTCGCCCCAGGTGTCGGTGGACTTGGGGGCGCGGCTGCCACGGGCCACCACCATCTGCTGCTCGGCGACCTGACGCCGGACCCGGCGGTCGACCGCGCCGTCGATGCGCTGGTCGACCTTCTCCAGGAACGAGTCGACGAGCGCGGACTCGTAGTCCTCGCCGAGCTCTCTGCGGGCGTGCAGGGTGGCGGCGAGTTCCTTCTTCAGCTCGGTGTCCCCGAGCTGTGCGTCACGGGCATCCATACCGGTCATGCTGTTCACGGTAGGCAGCGGGGGGCAGCCTGGCACTGGGGTTAGCCCCCCTGTTCGCCCACCGGCTTTCCCCGGGCCGTCTTTCCCGCCCCTCCCTCCCTCCCTCCCTCCCTCCCTCCCTCCCGCCCGTCCCTCCCGTCCCTCCTCCCGTTTCTCCTGTGCGGTATCTCTTGCTCGGCCTGCATAACCTCATGCAGAGTTCTCCATGACTGAATATGTGATGTCTGCTTGGGGTCGAGGAGGCTGCGGGTGATGTCGTCTCGGAGCATGGGCGCGGCGGAGGCCGGCACGGTTGCCACGACGGCCGATCCGTCCGGTCCGGGCGGGCTCGTCGTCCTCGACGGGCGCGCGCTGGGTGTCGCCGACGTCGTACGGCTCGCCGACGGGGGCGTGCGGCCCGTGCCCGACGGTGCGGCCATGCGGCGAGTGGAGGACTCCTGGGAGGCCGCCCGGCTGATCGCGGCGGCCGGTCGGGTGTACGGCCGCTCCACCGGCGTCGGCGCCAACCGCACCGAGGACGTGCCCACCGAGGCCGCCGCCGAGCACGGTCTGCGGCTGCTGCGCAGCCACGCGGGGGCCATCGGGGAGGAGCTGCCCGCCCGGCAGGTGCGGGCCATGCTCGCCGTACGCGCCAACCAGCTGCTCGCGGGCGGCGCCGGGCTCCGGCCGACCGTGGTGACGGCGCTCTGCGAGGCGCTGGAGAGCGGGGTGTACCCCGTGGTGAACGAGTTCGGGTCGGTCGGGACGGGCGACATCGCGGCGCTGGCCCAGATGGGGCTGGCGTTGGCGGGGGAGCACCCGTGGCGGGCACTGGTGCCGGTGCCGACGGAGGCCGGGGCGGAGGTGGAGGCCGGGGCGCGGCTCGGGTCCGGGAGCGTCGCTGCCGGGGCGCGGTTCGAGTCCGGTTCCGGTGCCCCCGAGGCGCAGCCGCTCGACAACAACGACGCCCTCGCACTGATCAGCAGCAACGCGCTCACGCTCGGACAGGCCGCGCTCGCGCTCCACGAGTTGCGGGGGCTGATCGCCGCCACGCAGGTCGTCGCCGCGCTGTCGCTGCTCGCCGTGGACGGCTCGCACGAGGCGTACGCGGCGCCCGTGCACCTCGCGCGCGCCCACCGGGGGTCGCGCGAAGTGGCCCGGCGCATGCGGGAGTTGATCGGGGCCGCCGACCGGCCCACGCCCCCGCTGGGGCGGATACAGGACCCGTACGGCTTCCGGTGCGTGCCGCAGATCCACGGGCCCGCGCTGGACGCGGCGGACGCGCTGGAGGGCGTCCTGGAGGTGGAGATCAACGCGGCGGCGGAGAACCCGCTGATCTGCCCCGAGGACATGGCCGCCTACCACCACGGCGGCTTCTACCAGGCACAACTCGCCCTCGCCCTGGACCACTTCAGGCTCGCCGTGACGCAGGTGGCGCGGCTGTCGACGTCCCGGCTCTCCTCGCTCAACGAGCCCGCGTACACCCGGCTGCGCCCCTTCCTCGCGGATCACGAGCCCGCCTCGTCGGGCGTGATGATCCTGGAGTACGCCGCCGGGGCCGCCCTCGGTGACCTGCGGGCCTTCTCCGCGCCCGCGTCGCTCGGCCACGCTGTACTCTCCCGGGGCGTCGAGGAACAGGCCAGCTTCGCCTCGCTCGCCGCACGGCAGACGTTGCGGGCGTGCGGCGCGTACCGGCTCGTCGTCGGCTGCGAACTCGTCGCCGCGGTACGGGCGTTGCGTCAGCGGGACCTGCGGCCGGATCCGGAGCTGCCCGTCGGGCGGGCGCTGGAGCTGGCGGAGGCCGTGCTCGACGCGGACCCGGCCGACCGGCCGCTGACGGCGGACGTGAGCGCGGCGGCCGTACTGCTCGACCGGTTCACCAAGATCTGGACGGACGTCCAGGCCGACCTGCGGAGGGGGAGCGCGTCATGAGCGCGGACAAGGGCACGGGCGTGACGGACAGTCCTGCCGCGCGGCTGCAGACCCTCTTCGAGGGGCACCGGCTGACGCCCACCCAGCGGCGGATCGCCCACAGCATGGTGCGGCGGGCGGCCGACGTGCCGTTCCTGTCGAGCGTGGAGCTGGCGGAGCTGGCCGGGGTCAGCCAGCCGTCCGTGACGCGCTTCGCGGTGGCGCTGGGCTTCGACGGCTACCCGGCGCTGCGCAGGCATCTGCGGGACGTCGCGCCCGCCGAGCCGGCCCTGGACACCACCGCGTACAACGAGTACCAGCAGGCCGTCGAGGCGGAGATCGAGAACCTGCGGCATCTGGCCGAGGTGCTCGCCGACCCCGGACCGGTGGCACGGGCCGGGCGGCTGCTGGCCGGGTCCCGGCCGCTGCCGGTGCTCGGGCTGCGGGCCGCGGCCTCCCAGGCGTACGGGTTCGCGTACTTCGCGGCGAAGGTCCACCCCGACGTACGGCTGCTGCACGAAGGCGGCAGCATGCTCCACGACCGCATCGACGCGGCGGTACGGGCCGGCGCGACCGCCCTGCTCTGCTTCGCGCTGCCTCGGCATCCGCGCGAGGTCGTCGACACCCTGGCGTACGCCAAGGAGGCGGGGCTCTTCGTCGTCACGGTCGCCGACTCCGCCTTCGCGCCCGTCGCCAAGGTCTCCGACCTGCTCCTGCCCGCCGCCGTCGGCACCGGGCTCGCTTTCGACACCGCCTGCGCCCCGATGCTCCTTGGCCGCGTGCTCCTGGAGGCCATGTGCGACGACCTGCCGGAGGCCCAGGCCCGGCTGGAGGAGTTCGACGCGAAGGCGGCGACACGGGGGCTGTTCGTGGAGTAGCCCTTTTGACCGGGTGAGGTGCCTGATTCGGGGCGCGGGCGCTCCGGCGGTGCTTTCCGGGGTGGACATGAGAACCTCCCCCGATCGGTGATCCGACGGTGATCCGTCCGGGGGAGTCCTGCCCGGTCGCAGGCCATGGATGCGTTCGCAACCGACTCCCGGAGCTTCACCGGAGGTCCGGAGGCGGACACGGCTCGCGGGGTGCTCATGGGGCGCGCCCGGCTCAGGTGATGTTCGGACGGGGCTCAAGTGCTCTTCAGGCGGTGCTCAAGGTCCGCTTGGCCAGCTCGTACGCCGGGAGCATCTCCTCGTGTTCCTGCGTGTCGAAGCCGCCGAGGTGGACGACGACGGGCCCGTCCGGGGTGACCGTGACGAAGGCCCGCTCCTTCTTGGTCTCCTCCAGGGCGTCGCTGGTGTAGAGGTACTCGACCTCGGTGCCGGAGACGTCGGCGTCCGAGGTGAACTCGCTGTACCTGGCCTTGCTGGTGTTCCCCTCGGCCGCCACGAACTCCTTGAGCAGCGCCTCCGCGTCCCCGTCCTTCGCGCCCGCCTCACCGGTCCAGACGCGGATGAAGCCGATGTTCCCGGCCGGCTTGGCGTCGATCTCGCACGCGGCGGTGAACGGGCCCTGGTGGAGCAGTCCCTCGGCCAGCTCGGCCGCGAGCTCGTCCTCCTCGGAACCGCTCCCGCCGCCGGGCGCCTCCGTCTCGACGGCCTCCGGCTGCCACTTCTCGGCCGTGTCGAAGGTGACCGGCAGTTCGCAGGCGGAACCGGCCGCGCCGACGCTGCCGCCGCTCTTCGCGGCGTCGTCCGACGCTTCCGTCTCCAGCTCGACCTCCGCCTTCACCGACTTGGTGGCGCTCGCCGACGGCTTCGCGTCGCCGTCCTCCGCCGACTCCGAGCACCCGGTCAGTACCCCAACCAGCAAAGCCACCTGCGCCAGCACCGTCCCCCGTACCGCTCTTCCCACAGCCACCCTCTTCTCCTGGTTCAGGCCGGACACGCTAGCGGAGGGGCAGGGGTGGTGTTCGCACGGGTGTGCGGTATCCGTGTCGGGCCCGGGTTCCTACCGGGGAATGTGCTCGGCGGCGCTCCCCGGGTGGGGTGCGCCGCCGGAGCGTCGGTGTCGGGTGGGTCAGACCTCCAACTCCGCCTCGATCCTCTTCAACTGGTGCCTGGCCATGGCCAGGTTGGCCCGCTTGGAGTCGAGGACCAGGTAGATGAAGAGGCCGTTGCCGCCGCGGCCGGTGAGCAGGCGGATCAGGTGGTACGCGTCGGACAGGGTGATCAGGATGTCCTCGATCTCGCCCTTGAGGCCGAGGTGTTCCATGGTGCGCAGCTTGGCGCGTACGACATCCGTGTTGCCGGCGGCGGCGACGGTGAGGTCGAACCCCTTGCTGCCGCCGATCGTGCCCAGTGCCATGCCGCTGGTGTAGTCGACCAGGGCGGCGCCGGTCGCGCCCTCGATGGACGCGAGGGCCTCTTTCAACGCGGTCTCGGTGTTGGCCATGGTGTGCGGTGTCCTTTCAACTTTCAGTGGCGGTAGGTGCGTTGGGAGTGGTTCGGGGGGTGTTGTGCGGGGCGGTGGTGCGGGGAGTCCGGCGGGGCATGGTCGACCTGACCGTGGCCTTGGCCGGTGTCTGGGGCGAGGCCGTGGCCGTGGCCGCGGTCGCGGTCGTCGTTGCGCTCGCGGCCTTCGCCACGGAGCGGGCCGGGTTCCTGGTGGCCGCCTTGGCGTTGGCCGTGGCCGTGTCGTCCGGCCGGGGCAGGGCGTCCATCAGTTCGCCGATCCGGCCACCGGCGCGGCGGCCCTCCAGGTGCAGCCGGCCCACGTTGACCCGGTCCTGGGCCAGCAGCGTCAGCACGGCGGAGGAGCCCGCCGCGTACGTCGCCACATAGCCGTGGTCGCCGCGCAGCAGCAGTTCGCGCAGCTCGCCCCGGCCGGCGGCGTCCGTCATCCGTACGGCGACGCCGAGCGCGGCCGCGGTGAGCGCCGCCAGGCCCTCCGGTTCCACGCCGGGGGTGTCATGGGCGAGGACCAGCCCGTCCACACTGGCCGCGAGCGCGCCGGTCAACTGGGGTACACGGGCCCTCAACCGGTGCAGTTCGTCGAGGACTTCGGCCTCCGCGGCCATGAGCAGTCTCCTCTCGGCGGGACGCTCCCGCTGCCGCTCAAAGGGCCTCCAGCGCATCCCTGAGCCTTTGCAGTAGAGCCACGTCGGGGTCTGAGGTGGTGAGCGGCCAAGGTGGGGTGGGGGGTGATGCCTCGCCGACGGCCGCGGGTTCGGCCGACGCGTCACGGCCCGGGTCGGCCGGTGGGGTGTGGCCCGGGTGGATGGCAGGGGTGTGCCCCTGGTGGATGGCGGGGACGAAATCCGGACCGGTCGGGATCGGTGGTGTTCTCGCTGGGCTGTGCCGGGCTGTGGATATGAGGCCCGCTGCCGTCAGCCGGCGTACGTCCACGAGGGTGTGGAAGGCGGGGCGTCCCAGGGTCAAAGAGATCTCGGCCGCCGTGCGGAAGCCGTTGACCTGGCCGAGCACGGCTCCCTGGCGGGCCGGGACCGGTGGAACGTCGAGGCCGGCCGCCCTGACCAACGGGGCGTCGTCCGTCGCCGGGTCGGGCCAGATGCGGTGCAGGAGGTCGCGGCGGCGCCGGGCCTCGCGCTCCACGGTGGCCACCGGCACCGGGCGGATCGGTCCCAGCCAGTGCGCGGCCCCGTAACGGAAGCTGGCCGGCGCGCTGCTCGGGCCGAGGACGAAGTACGCCGCGTCGAAGAGCGCCCCCGCGTGGCACAGCTCCAGCGCGCCCCGGGCGACCCGGCCGCTGTCCACGAGGAACCGCCCGACCCGCAGCCCGGCCCCGGCCGTGTCGACCGCCTCCCGCCAGCCGTCGGTGTCCAGGATGCCGCCGGTGGTGAGCAGCACGTCGAGGCCCGGGGACCGGGGGCTCTCGGCGTGCACGACCTCACCCTCGGACAGATACAGCGAACCGCTCTCGCTCAGCAGTACGCCGGTGGCCCGCTCGGCGGCGAGCCGGCTCAGCATCGGGGAGACGGCTTGCCGAAAGTGCTCGCCGCTTGCGGGCAGCGGGGGCGCCGGAATGGTGATCACGCTCATGCCAGCACCAGCCGTCCCGCCATCTCGCCGAGCCGGATCCGGGCCAGCGCGAGGTTGCCGTCCGCACGGGCCAGCCACAGATGCAGGAACACACTGCTGTCGAACGTCGTCCGCACGAACCGCAGCACGTGGTACGTGTCCCGGTTGCTGATGATCAGGTCCTCGACCGGCAGATCCGCCCCGGACCAGTCCGAACCCTCCTCCGGTGCGAACGCCCGGTGCTCTGCCGCGAGCCGCGCCAGTTCCGCCGCCTCCGCCGCGGTCGTCTCGTGGTCACCGCCGGGGGCCTCCCCGACCGTGCCCAGCGCCAGTCCGCTGGTCCAGTCGACCACCGCGGCGCCCAAGGCACCGGGCAGCCTCATGGCCTCCACCAGACACTCGTCGATTCCGGGCACCGTGGCTCCCCTCCTGCCTGCGGTTCGGCTGAGTGACGCAGACGCTACGCAACGTGTGCGCGAGGGGTGAGGGATCTGGCATTTTCCAGCGGAACATGCGGACAGGTGACTAAGGTGGGTCGACTTGCCTGGTTTTCACCGCTGTTGAGCCCCAGAAGGCGCACCGGTGCGCTGAGATGGGCATATGCGGCTGACCCGCATGCCGAGCGCGGACGGGGCGCCGGGCATCAATCATTTCGGGGGGCCTGAGGGGCGTACGAAGGGGAGCGTTTGTCGCTGCCGGGCGCCCGTTGCTTTTCAGGAGCGCGGGAAACAGCGCGATCAGCCACGACCAACCCGTAGCCGCCACACCACAGTTCCCACTCCCACCCGAGCTCGAAAGCGACTGTCAGAGCCCCAGAAGCCCCGACCTCTCGACTCCTCCCGCCTCCGCCACGATCTCCTCCGACGTCTGAGCCCGCCGCACCACCGCGAACCGCATCTCCCCCTCGCCGGGGGCGTATCCATAAATCCCGGGCCGGGGCAGAGAGTTGTACGCGTAGTGGTGCGCGAAGTAATACGCCCCGGTGTCCAGCGCGGCCGCGTAGTCCCCCGGCTCGAACAGCGGCAGCGCCCGCCCCTCCGCCAGCAGATCCCCCGCGAAACAGGCCGGCCCCGCCACGTCCTGCACCACCACCGGCCCGCTCTTCACCCGCCCCTTCCCGTCGTACGCCGCGATCCGCAACGGCCACGCCCCCGGCGCGTACACCGTCCGCGTCGCCACCTGCACCCCCGCGTGCGTGACCGCGATGGCCCGCCCGCCCGCGCTCTTCGTGTACTCCACGCGCGCGAGAACCGTCCCGTGCTTCGCGAGC
Organism: Streptomyces sp. NPDC057474; assembly: GCF_042802555.1. Taxonomy (NCBI): domain Bacteria; kingdom Bacillati; phylum Actinomycetota; class Actinomycetes; order Kitasatosporales; family Streptomycetaceae; genus Streptomyces; species Streptomyces sp. NPDC057474. Next base: position 10,832 of record NZ_JBHVDX010000096.1, read on the forward strand.
AGCGACCGCCCGAACTCGGTCACCAACCCGTACCGCCCGTCGAACAGTCCCGGCACCGCCTCCGCCAGCAGCCGCGCGTACTGCTCGTACGTCGGTGTCGCCGCCTCCGACGCGAAGTTCACCGGCAGCCCGCCGCCGATGTCGATCGTGTCGATCTGCCGCCGTCCGATCCGCCGGTTGATCTCCTCCGCCAGCTCGTACGTCTCCGTGATCCCCCGCGTCATCAGTGACAGAGGCATCCCCTGCGACCCCGTGTGCGCGTGCAGCCGGCTCAGCCAGGGGCGGTCGAGATACGCCCGTACGACCCACTCCCGGGCGCCCTCGTCCCGCAGCGCCACCCCGAACTTCGATGTGGCCGTCGCCGTGGACAGCGCGTCGATCGTGCCGCCGCCGACCTGCGGGTTCACCCGGATGCCGAGGGGGGAGCGGGTGGTGGCCGACCGTACGAGCGCGTCGATGCGATCCAGCTCCTGCGGATTGTCCGCGTTGACCGCGATGCCCAGCGCCAGCGCCTCCCGCAGCTCGGCCGGGGTCTTGGCGGGCGAGTCGAGCACGGTCCGCTTCGGCGACACCCCGGCCGCCCGCGCCAGGGCCAGCTCCCCGGCGCTCGCCACCTCCGCGCCGATCCCGGCCTCGCGCAGCAGCCGCAGCACGGGCACGAGCGGCGTCGCTTTCACCGCTAACGCGTGCAGCACAGGCGTCCCGGGCGCCGTCACCGCGTCGAACGCCCTCCGCAGCGCCCCCGCCGAGGCCCGGATCCCGGTGACGTCGAGGAGCGCGACCACCGGGGTGCCGGGGCCGAGCAGCCCCTGCTCCACCGCTGCCCGCACGGCCTCGTCCCGCCGGGCGGCTCGCTCGCCGTCGGTGTCGAACAGCCGCAGTGTGCGTTCGCTGTCCACCTCGTCCTGCCCGTCGATGTGCTCCCCCTCCGCCCCGTTCTGCCGGTGGGCGCGGTCCCCGGCCGCTCCCTCCCGCCGGGCGGCGGGCCTCTCCCCACCGGTCCCGTTCGCCACGTCTCCCATCCGGTCCCCCGCTGTCGTGTCGTCGTCCAAGCCCATAGGGCCAGTGTGTCCAGCCAAACATCCGCGGCGCGCCGTCGCTGGCCCTACGGCCGTATTGACTAGCTCTATTCAGCAAGTCAGGATGTGAATAGTTGCTGTAAAGCGAGGAGGCAGACCGTGTCAGGACCCCGCCCCGTTCGAGCGCCGCGCGGTACGGAACTCAGCACCCTGGGCTGGCAGCAGGAAGCCGCCCTGCGCATGCTGCAGAACAACCTCGACCCCGAGGTCGCCGAGCACCCCGACAAGCTCGTCGTCTACGGCGGCACGGGCAAGGCCGCCCGGGACTGGCGCTCCTTCGACGCCATGGTCCGCACCCTGCAGACCCTCAAGCAGGACGAGACCATGCTCGTCCAGTCCGGCCGCCCCGTCGGCGTCATGCAGACCCACGAGTGGGCACCCCGGGTCCTCATCGCCAACTCCAACCTCGTCGGCGACTGGGCCAACTGGGAGGAGTTCCGCCGGCTGGAACAGCTCGGGCTGACCATGTACGGCCAGATGACCGCCGGCTCCTGGATCTACATCGGCACCCAGGGCATCCTCCAGGGCACCTATGAGACCTTCTCCGCCGTCGCCGCCAAGAAATTCGACGGCACCCTCGCCGGGACGATCACCCTCACCGCCGGCCTCGGCGGCATGGGCGGCGCCCAGCCCCTCGCCGTGACCATGAACGACGGCGTCGCGATCTGTATCGACTGTGACCCGCGCGCGATCGAGCGCCGTATCGAACACCGCTACCTCGACGTGAAGGCCGACTCGCTCGACCACGCCCTCCAGCTGGCCGTCGAGGCCCGTGACGCCCGCCGTCCGTTGTCCATCGGCGTCCTCGGCAACGCCGCCGACCTCGTCCCCCGGCTCCTCGCCATGGGCGCCCCCATCGACATCGTCACCGACCAGACCTCCGCCCACGATCCGCTGGCGTATCTGCCGGTGGGCGTGGACTTCGACGACATGGCGTCGTACGCGGCGAAGGACCCGGCCGGCTTCACCACGCGTGCCCGCGAGTCGATGGCCCGGCACGTCGAGGCCATGGTCGGCTTCCAGGACGCCGGCGCCGAGGTCTTCGACTACGGCAACTCGATCCGCGGCGAGGCCCAACTCGCCGGCTACGAGCGGGCGTTCGCCTTCCCCGGCTTCGTCCCCGCCTACATCCGGCCGCTGTTCTGCGAAGGCAAAGGACCCTTCCGGTGGGCGGCCCTCTCCGGCGACCCCACCGACATCGCCAAGACCGACAAGGCGATCCTCGACCTCTTCCCCGAGAACGAGTCCCTCCACCGCTGGATCAAGATGGCCGGCGAGCGCGTCCACTTCCAGGGCCTCCCGGCGCGTATCTGCTGGCTCGGCTACGGCGAGCGGGACAAGGCAGGTGAGCGGTTCAACGACATGGTGGCGAGCGGGGAACTGGCGGCACCGCTGGTGATCGGCCGCGACCACCTGGACGCCGGCTCCGTCGCCTCCCCCTACCGCGAGACCGAGGCCATGCTCGACGGCTCCGACGCGATCGCCGACTGGCCGCTGCTGAACGCGATGGTCAACGTGGCGTCCGGGGCGTCCTGGGTGTCCCTGCACCACGGTGGTGGTGTGGGCATGGGCCGGTCGATCCACGCCGGCCAGGTGACCGTGGCGGACGGCACGAAGCTCGGCGGGGAGAAGCTCCGTCGCGTACTGACGAACGACCCCGGGATGGGCGTGATCCGGCATGTCGACGCGGGCTACGACATCGCGGAGTCCGTTGCCGATGATCGGGGCGTACGGGTGCCGATGCGCGAGGGCGGCGACGCGTGATCCGGAGCGAAGGGGGACGTGGCGGAGACCCCTCGGTGGGGGCCGATGCCTCGTCACCGCCCGCGCGTCCGGCTGTGCCCACCCTCCCCCACTCCCAACTCCGTTCGAGCGGGGGGACCCCCAGCGCCCCGCGGAACGACAGCCCGCAGCCTGTGGCTGAACGCGGCCCGCAGCCTGTGGTGGGTGGCGGCGGCCCGCAGCCCGTCACCGGCCGTGCCTCCTTCCACGAGATGTGGCGGGAGCTCAAGCCCATCGGGCGGCACCCCGGGTCCGGTGGGTATCGGCGGTTCGCGTGGACCGGGGCCGATGCCGAATGCCGGGCCTGGTTCGAGGAGCAGGCCCGGGATCGTGGGCTGGCCTACGAGGTCGACCGGAACGGGAACCAGTGGGCCTGGCTCGGGGACCCCATGCAGGGGGACGCTGTCGTCACCGGGTCGCATCTCGACTCCGTGCCCGACGGTGGGGCCTTCGACGGCCCCCTCGGCGTCGTGTCGTCCTTCGCCGCGCTCGACGAACTTCGGGCCCGGGGCGCCCGGTTCGACAAGCCGTTCGGGATCGTCAACTTCGGTGATGAGGAGGGCGCGCGGTTCGGGCTGGCCTGTGTGGGGTCCCGGCTGGCCACCGGACAGCTGACCGTCGAACAGGCGGGGCGGCTGACCGACGGGGACGGGGTCACGTTGCCCCGGGCGATGGAGGCTGCCGGGTACGACCCGGAGGGCATCGGGCCCGAGCCGGAGCGGCTCGCGCGGATCGGGGCGTTCGTCGAGCTGCATGTCGAGCAGGGGCGGGCCCTGGACCTGTCCGGGGACGCCGTCGGGATCGCCAGTGCCATCTGGCCGCACGGCCGGTGGCGGTTCGACTTCCGGGGCGAGGCCAACCACGCCGGGACGACGCGGCTCGTCGACCGTCGTGACCCCATGCTGTCGTACGCGGAGACCGTGCTCGCGGCACGCCGGGAGGCACGGCTCGCCGGGGCGGTGGCCACCTTCGGCAAGATCTCCGTCGAGCCGAACGGGGTCAACGCCATCCCCTCCCTCGTGCGCGGCTGGCTCGACTCCCGCGCCGAGGACCAGGCGACGCTGGACATGGTTGTCGGCGCGATCGAGGAGGCGGCCCGCGACTACGCCCACGAGCACGGGATCGAGCTCGACGTCGTCCGGGAGTCCTTCACGCCCGTCGTCGAGTTCGAGCACGCGCTGCGGGACGAGATCGCCCGCATCCTGGGCCGGGACGCGGCCGACCTGAAGGTGCCGGTGCTCGGGACCGGCGCCGGACACGACGCCGGGATCCTCTCCGGGACCGTCCCGACCGCCATGCTGTTCGTGCGCAACCCGACAGGCGTCTCGCACTCCCCGGCCGAGCACGCCGCCGAGGACGACTGCCTGGCCGGGGTGACCGCGCTCGCCGACGTACTGGAAGGGCTGGCCCGCAGGTGACGGAGACGACCTACTGGCTCGAACACGCCTGGCTCGGCACCCATGTCGAGCCGGGCGTGACCCTGACCGTGGCCGGAGAGGGCACCCCCCAGGCCGGCCGCATCACCGCCGTGCGCACCGGTACGCCCACCCCGCCCCCGGGCGCGGTCGTCCTGCGCGGGCTCACCCTGCCCGGCCTCGCCAACGCCCACAGCCACGCTTTCCACCGGGCCCTGCGCGGCACCGTCCAGGTCGGCTCGGGCACCTTCTGGACCTGGCGCGAAGTCATGTACCGCGTGGCGGACCGGCTGACCCCGGACACGTACCACTCCCTCGCGCGGGCCGTGTACGCGGAGATGGCGCTGGCCGGAGTCACCGCCGTCGGCGAGTTCCACTACGTGCACCACGCCCCCGGCGGCACTCCGTACGCCGACCCGAACGCCATGGGCGAGGCGCTCATCGAGGCCGCCGCCGAGGCGGGCATCCGGATCACACTCCTCGACGCGGCCTACCTCTCCGCCGGATTCGGACAGGCACCCGACCACCACCAGCTCCGCTTCTCCGACGGGACGGCGGAGGCCTGGGCGGAACGCTGTTCAGTTCTCAAGGACCGGGATCACGCGCGGATCGGTGCCGCCGTGCACTCCGTACGGGCCGTGCCGGCGGGGCAGTTGGCGACGGTGGCGCGGTGGGCCGAGGAACGGCGGGCCCCGCTGCATGTGCACCTGTCGGAGCAGACGGCGGAGAACGACGCCTGCCGCGAGGCACACGGACGCACCCCCGCCCAACTCCTCGCCGAGCACGGAGTGCTGGGCCCCCGCACGACCGGCGTCCACAACACCCACCTCACCGACGAGGACATCGCCCTCATCGGCGACAGCGGCACCGGCACCTGCATGTGCCCCACGACCGAACGGGACCTCGCGGACGGCATCGGACCGGCCGTCGCCCTGCAACGGGCGGGCTCCCCGCTCTCCCTCGGCTCCGACAGCCACGCCGTCATCGACCTGCTCGAAGAGGCGCGCGCGATGGAGCTGAACGAGCGGCTGCGCACCCGTACACGCGGTCACTGGACGGCGGCGGCCCTCCTGCGGGCGGCCTCGGCCGACGGCCACGCGGCGATCGGCTGGGACGACGCCGGTGCCCTGGAGGAGGGTGCGCTCGCCGACTTCACCACGGTCGCCCTCGACTCGGTCAGGACGGCAGGGCCGCTTCCACGGCTCGGCGCGGAGACGGCTGTATTCGCCGCGTCGGCAACAGACGTGTCGCACACGGTGGTGGGAGGTCGGCACGTCGTACGGGACGGGGCGCACGCGCTCGTACCGGATGTGCCGAGAGCCCTCGCGGACGCCGTCGCAGCACTGCGCGGATGACCCCCGGCCGCCCGCCCACGCGGCCGGCCCCCGAGCCGGCCTCAGCCCCCGAACCCGACCCCACCGCCGACCAGGCAACCAAGGACGCCATGAGCAGCCCGACGACCGTCAGCCCCGCCCATTCCGCGAGCACCGCGACCACGCTCATCACCAACATCGCTGCCCTGGTCACCAACGACCCCTCCCTCGGCGACAGATCCCCCCTCGGACTGATCCAGGACGCGGCCGTCGTCATCGACGGTGAACGCATCGCGTGGACCGGTGATCAAAGCAAAGCACCCGCCACTGACAATCGGGTCGACGCCGGTGGGCGGGCGGTGATCCCGGGCTTCGTGGACTCCCACTCCCACCTCGTCTTCGCGGGCGACCGGACCGCCGAGTTCAACGCCCGCATGTCCGGCCGGGCCTACAGCGCGGGCGGCATCCGTACGACCGTCGCCGCCACCCGCGCCGCCACCGACGAGGAACTGGAGGCCAACCTCACCCGCTACCTCCGCGAGGCTCTCCGCCAGGGCACGACCACCTTCGAGACGAAGTCCGGCTACGGCCTGACCGTCGCGGACGAGGCAAGGGCGCTGCGCATCGCCGCCGCCCACACCGACGAGGTCACCTACCTCGGCGCCCACATCGTCTCCCCCGACCACGCCGAGGACCCCGCCGCGTACGTAGCCCTCGTCACGGGCGAGATGCTCGACGCCTGCGCCCCGTACGCCCGTTGGATCGACGTCTTCTGCGAGAAGGGCGCCTTCGACGGCGACCAGGCCCGCGCGATCCTCACGGCGGGCAAGGCCAAGGGCCTGCAGCCGCGCATCCACGCCAACCAGCTCTCGTACGGCCCGGGCGTCCAGCTCGCCGTGGAACTGGACGCGGCGAGCGCGGACCACTGCACCCACCTCACCGACGCCGATGTGGACGCCCTCGCGAACAGCCGGACGGTCGCCACCCTCCTCCCAGGCGCCGAGTTCTCCACCCGCGCCGAGTGGCCGGACGCCCGCCGCCTCCTCGACGCGGGCGTCACCGTGGCCCTCTCCACGGACTGCAACCCGGGGTCGTCCTTCACCTCGTCCGTCCCCTTCTGCGTCGCGCTCGCCGTGCGGGACATGGGGATGACGCCGGACGAGGCGGTCTGGTCGGCCACGGCGGGGGGCGCGCGGGCGCTCCGCCGTGACGACGTGGGTCGGCTTACGCCGGGCGCGTACGCCGATCTCGCGTGGCTGGACGCGCCCAGCCACGTCCACCTCGCCTACCGGCCGGGAGTTCCCCTGGTCACGGGCGTGTGGCGCAGGGGCGTACGCGTGGTCTGACCGGCCTCGGGCGGAGGCATCAGAGAGGGAGGCCTCAGGCGTGGACGGGCCCGGCCCCCGCCCGCCACCGCTGCCCGTCGCGCCCCGACACCTCGGTGAAGGCGACGGAGCCGAGCGCGTCCGGGGTCACGGCGTGCCCGGGTGCGATCGCCGGGCGGATCATTCCCCGGGAGTCGACCTCGAACCGGAGGTTCTCGCCGTTGTCCCCGTCCAGCGAGTCGCACTCCCAGATGCCCACACCGTCGTCGGTCGCCCCGCGGCTGTCGAGGCACAGGTCGGGGTCGGCGAACGACTGGAGGGCGTCCCGCTGGGAGTCGACGCGCCAGCGCTGGGTGGCGCGCGAGGAGCAGGTGGCCGTGACGACGTCGGTGCCCTTCTCCAACTCGCCCCGGATGTCCAGGCACAGCCCCGAGGCGATGTTCACCACCTGGGCGTAGGCACCGTTCAGCGGCGGCCCGTACGGCAGCGAGGGCGTCGGAAGGCCCGTCTTCGACGGGCTCGGACTCGGGCTCTTCGTCGGCTTCTCCTTCTCCGGGGGCTTCGAGGGGCTCTCGGTGTCCGAAGGGGGCGGGGACGGCGTCGGACTCGGTGGGACCGTCGGGGTCAAAGGGCCCGACGGCGGCGCCGCGGGCGTACCGACGGAACCCGCCGCGTCGTCGGACGACGAGCCGACCGAACCCGAGAACGCCAGGAACGCCAGCAACGGAGCCAGTGCCACCCCCAGGGCCACCGAGGTCAGCACGATCCGACGGGACGACGACCACCCGGCCCCCGGCGTCCCTGCATCAGCCCTGGCCCCGGTAACCGACCCGGCCACGCTGTCGGCCCTTGCTGCCGCTCCGGCACCGGCCCCGCTGCCGACCCCGGCTGTCGCCCCGGCCCCAGCCGCCGTTCCGGCACCCGTTCCGGCACCGGCCCTGCTCCCAGCCGCGGTTGCCGCGTCGGCCCCAGTGCCGGCTGTCGCCCCGGCCCCGGCTGCAGTGCCGGCCTGGGCACCCGCGCCGGGATCTGCCCACGCCTCGGCCCCGGCCAACGCACCGCCCCGGGGCCCCGCCCGCACCCCGTCCACCGAGCGATCCCTGCCACCGGCGTCGGAGCCGGAGCCGGAGCCGGAGTCGAGGCCGGAGTCCATGCCGGAGCCGGAGCCGAGGCCGGACTCCGCCCATGCCTCTGCCGCGGCGGCAGCCGCAGCCGCCGCTCCCGCCCAACCTCCTGCTCTGGAGCCTGCCCGTGGCCCGGTCCCGGTCCCGGTCCCGGCCCATGCCCCGGTCCCGACCCCCGGCTCCGCGAAATCCTCCGCCGCTTCCGCCCCGGCGCCCGGGCGACCGCGGCCACGCGCGCCGGATCCGCCCAGCGCGCCCGCACCGTCAGGCGCCCCCACCCCGCCTCGCGCGTACGCCGTACCGCCCCAAGGCAGCAACCCCTCCGCGAGAGTCGCGCGCGGGCTGTCGCGCAGGGCGCACAGCTCCTCGTACGCGCCGGTGCAGTGCGGGCAGTGCCCCATGTGGGTGTGCAGGTCGGTGCTGTGACGGGGGGTGTCCGGTCGTACGGACTCCTCGATCAGCCGGCGGAAGTCCTGGCAGCGCGGGTCGTCGGAGGCGGCGAGGCGCACTCTGAGACAGGCCTGGCGCAGGGCGAGGAGCGCGGACTCCCGCTTGTACGTCACGTCGTCGGGGGTGAGGCCGAGAAGGACGGCCGTACGGTCGTCGGGCTCGCGCTCCACGACGCCGTACCAGATCAGGCCCTGGGCGCGGGGCGGCAGGGATGCGAACGCCGCGAGCAGGGGCGGGACGGGACCGTCGGGGCCCGCCGTGTCCAGCACGAGGCGCAGGGCCGGGTCGAGGCCGGCCGCCCCGTCTGCCGCGGCCCAGGTGGCGGCCGACCGGACTGCCAGCAGGAGGAGTTGATGGCGCCAGGGGACCGTCGGCTCGGTGCCGCGCGCCGTCTCCCGGGCGGCGACGGTGAACGCCTGGGTCGCCAGCTCCCGCGCGGAGGACTCGCTCGCGGCGCACAGCCGGGCGTAGGCGAGGACCGACGGGTGGTGGCGTTCGCGCAGTTCGCGCAGGGCCGTGTACGCGATCGGCGAGTCGGTGCGTAACAGCGCGGTGAGCCGCGCGTCGGACGAGTCCGTGTGCCGGTGCTCGGACACGTCGTCGGGGCGTGTGCCCCGAGCGTTGGTGTCCTGGTGGTTCTCATGGCTGTCGTCGTCGCCGGGGCGCTCGTCCCGAGCCCGAGTCATCCTCGTGCCTCCTCGCACCCCCGTGTCCGCCCGTCGGCCTCTGGCATACCGAACAGTCTGGCGCGTGACCATAGTGTCGGAAGGTGAACGGCGAGGAAGGGGTTTCTTGCGGTAAGGGGGTGAGACAGGGGCAGGCCGGGAACAGTTCGGCCGGGTTCGGGAGGAGTGTCTCAACTCCTGCCGTACCCGGCCGGCTTGTGTCACTGCCGACGTCGCCGTCACCGACGTCGCCGTCACCGACGTCGCCGTCACCGATGTCGTCGGCGCCGGCACGCGCTCACTCCTCCAGCGTCAGCCCCTTGCGCAGCCGTACCAGCGTGCGGGACAGCAGTCGGGAGACGTGCATCTGGGAGATGCCCAGCTCGTCCCCGATCTCGGACTGCGTCATATTGGCGACGAACCGCAGGGAAAGGATCTGCCGGTCACGCGGCGGCAGTCCGGCGATCAGCGGCTTCAGGGACTCGACGTACTCGATGCCCTCGAGCCCGTGGTCCTCGTAGCCGATCCGGTCCGCCAGCGCGCCCTCGGAGTCGTCCTCCTCGGGCTGGGCGTCCAGCGACGAGGCGGTGTACGCGTTCGACGCCGCCATGCCCTCGACGACCTCGTCCTTCGTCAGCCCGAGGCGCTCCGCCAGCTCTCCCACCGTCGGAGCGCGATCGAGCTTCTGAGCGAGCTCGTCACCGGCCTTGGCCAGGTCGAGCCGGAGTTCCTGAAGTCGGCGCGGAACGCGCACGGACCAGCTCGTGTCGCGGAAGAAACGCTTGATCTCGCCGACGATGGTCGGCATCGCGAAAGTGGGGAACTCGACGCCCCGGCTCAGCTCGAAGCGGTCGATCGCCTTGATCAGGCCGATCGTGCCGACCTGGATGATGTCCTCCATGGGTTCGCTGCGCGAGCGGAACCGGGAGGCGGCGAACTTCACCAGAGCCAGGTTGAGTTCGACCAAAGTGTTGCGCACGTACGAGTATTCGTACGTGCCTTCTTCGAGGGACTCCAGCCGCTCGAAGAGGGTCTTGGACAGCGCCCGTGCGTCCACCGGCCCCACCTTGTCGTACGGGGGGATCTCCGGCAGGTCGGCGAGCGCGTCACCCGGATCATGGGCGAGGTCGTCCTGCGTCTCTTCCGGGGCGGATGCCGACGTCGCCCTCTGGGTATGCGATTCGTCGAGCCGGGGTGACATGATGTCCTCCATCGTTCTCGGCATATGGCCGCCGATGCCAATACGTGCACTGCGGTGTGCGGCGCCTCCAAAGCCGACCGTGTCGATTGGTGTCAGTACTAGCCCTACCCGGTTTCACGACGCCGTCGCAAGTGCGTACTGTGCCGAAATGTCCCTTTTCGGGGGATTGTTCGGGTGTCGGAGAGTGTGGAGAAGGCGTAGTGTTCGAGGGCGAGTCAGCAGTCACGACGGTCGGGAGAGAGACGGCATGGACCGTGGGACGGTCGGCAGCGCACAGTCGGGCCGGCTACAGGTCGAGGTGCGGGAAGAGGGCCCCAGCGCCGTCGTGACCCCGGCGGGTGAGCTCGATCACCACACCGCTGATCTGTTGCGTGAGCCACTTGAGAACTGCCTGGAAAAGGGATTCGCGCGTCTGGTGGTGGACTGCTCGCGCCTGGAGTTCTGCGACTCCACCGGGCTGAACGTCCTGCTGGGCGTCCGGCTCAGGGCGGAGTCGGCGGGCGGCGGCGTCCATCTGGCGGGCATGCTCCCGGCGGTGGCGCGGGTCTTCGAGATCACCGGGGCGGACGCTGTGTTCACCGTCCACGACACCCTTGAGGCGGCCCTGGGCGACTAGGGCCGTGGCCGGCCCGGCCCGTGGCCCCGCCGAGGTGTGCCGTCGGCCCGGTCGGCCGGCCCGGTCGGAGCCGTCGGCCCGGTCGCCCCGCGTTCGAGCCGCCCCCCTGGGTGCCCCATCCCGAGCGGCGGGTTATTCGCGTCACAAGTTCTGTGCCGAAAACGTGGGTGTTCTGACGGTTCGCTCGGGCAGGAGACATCCTGAACGGGTCGGCAGTGGCCCGGAAACGGCTCGGTGACGGGGCGTGGACGGGTGGCGGCGCGTACGGCAGAGGTCCGGTATCGGCCCGGCGACAGCTGGGCAGAGGATCGGCAGTACGACGGAAGTGCGACGGAAATACGGATGGCGCAACGGATGACAGCAGAAGACGGTACATACCGCGGGCCTTGGTCCCGCACCCTTGATGAGTCCTGAATCGTGAACTGGTGAATCGGTGAGGTGAAGCGCTGATGAGCACCACCCGGCCTTTCTCGCCGGGCGACCGCGGCCCGGAACCGGGTGCCGGCGGCGCTTCCGGGGCCTCCGGCGGGGACCCGCCCGAGGCCCCCGCCACGAGCCGTCAGTCCCGTCGGCTCAGCTTCGAAGGTGAGAGCGGGGTGGTGCCGCTCGCCCGTGACTTCACCCGCCAGGCCCTGTACGCGTGGGGGTGGCTGCCCGCCGCGACCGCGGACCAGCGGGCGGCGGCGGAGGATGTGCTGCTGGTGGTGTCCGAGCTGGTCACCAACGCGTGCCTCCATGCGGAGGGCCCGGCCGAGTTGTGGATCGGGTGCGACAACAAGGTGCTGCGGATCGAGGTGTCCGACCGGGGGGCGGGGAACCCGGCGCCGCGGACGCCGCATCGGGCCGGGCGGCCGGGTGGGCACGGGATGTTCATCGTGCAGCGACTCTGTCTCGACTGGGGGGTTGTACGGGCGCCCGGCGCGGCCGGGAAGACGGTTTGGGCCGAGTTGGGGGCACCTGCGTAGGCGCTCCGCTTACGTGAGCCGAGAACCGCCGTGGCGCGGGCGGCCGTTTTCGGGCCGCGGGTTGTTCGTGGCTGATCGCGCCCTCGCGGCGGAGCCGCAGATGTCACAGCCCCGCGCCCATGAAAGCAAAATGCCGAGGCGCGCCCTGCCGTCACACATCCAACACCTGCGTGTGTCTTCCTTCTCCACGAGCCCCGGCGTACCTTGAGCCGCCGATCTGATGTTCCGTCAGAATGTGGGGTGCCGAGGTGTCGTACCGGACGTACCAGAAACGAACCGCCGCGCTCGCTTCCCTCGCGGCCCTGGCCGGCTCGGCGGTGCTGATGGCCGCCCCGGTGGCCCATGCCGAGGTCGTGGACGTCGAGTACAACTGCAAGACGCCGATCGGGGACAAGTCCGCGGTGTCGCCGATCGACATCAAGGGTGTCGAGAGCGGTGACGGCTACAAGATCACGATGTCGTGGCAGAAGGGCGTGTCGTCCAGCCCGGTCGAGCTGGGCAAGGGGGCGATGACGCCGAGCGCCACGATCGAGCTGGGCGGGGCCGACAGCGGGACGCTCACGGTGACGGGGCCGGCGAACCCGGAGGCGATTCCGGCCAACACGCCGATCAAGATCAATGACCTGAGCGGCACGTACACCCCGAAGGAGACCGGCAAGGTCGACTTCACCGCGGGCGTGCTCACCATCAAGGCCCTCGGCACGGTGACGACCTGCACGCCGGGCAACGACCCCGGCCCGTCGCTGACTCTCGACGTCACCGCCGCGGGCGGGAGCGCCTCGGGCGGTACGGGGGGCGGTTCCGACACCGGTGGATCGGGTGGTGCGAGTGGGTCGGGCGGTTCGGAGGGTGAGCTTCCGCAGACCGGGCCCCTGGACTCGGCGGTCGCGCTCGGCACGCTCGGCGGCACGGTGCTGCTCGCGGGGACGGCGGGGGTGCTGTGGGTGACACGCAGGAACCAGGCGGTACGTCGCTGACGGGAGCCGGAACGTGATCAGAAGGCGACGGATCCCGACGTCGTACTCGTGCTCGTACTCGGCCTCGTGTTCGTACTCGCGTTCGTGTTCGGCCTCGTGCTCGTGCTCGTACTCGTGCTCGTACTTGAACTCGGCCTCGTACTCGGCCGCGGCGAGGGTGCTCACGGTGCTGCTTGCCCTCGTCGTGGTGCTCGGGGCGCCCTTCGTCGGCGGGCCCGCGCACGCCGCGGACAAGCCGACCGTGAGGCTGTCCAAGTCGCAGGCGGGGGCCGGTGGTTCGGTCACCGTGACCGGCGGTGGCTGGCGGCCGAAGGCGATCCTGATGGTGTTGATCTGCGGTCGGTCCGTGCCGTCGCGGGGTGTGCCCGGCGGCACCGACTCCTGTGCCAACGCCGACGGGCGGGCCGTGACCGCCGACGACAAGGGCGACTTCCGCCGGGAGTTGCCGGTGGCCGAGCCGCCGGTGCCGTGCCCGTGCGTCGTGCACGTCTCCACCATCACGGGCCCGAAGGCGGAGGCCGACGCGGTCTTCCAGGTCGCCGGGCACTCGGTCGAGCCGTTGCCGCAGGAGGCGGCCGGCGGACGGCTCTCGCTTCTGACGGACAGTCGGCTGAAGGGCTCCGGCGGGCTGTTGACCTGGTTCGGGGCGCCGCCGACCCGCGAACTGGTCTTCACCGTCGGCAACGTCGGCACCTCCCCGGTCAAGAACCCCGTCTTCCAGGTCGGCACCTCCCACGGAGTGTTCGCGCCGCAGTGGGAGGAACAGCAGTGGCGCGGCACGATCCAGCCGGGCCGCCAGACCCGCATCACCCTGCCGGTCGACCTCGCGGCCGGGGCCCACGGCGACTACACCGTCTCCCTCAAGTACGGCGGCAAGGTCCTCGCCGAACAGCCGTGGAACGTGGGCCGACCCTGGGGCGTCACCCTCTTCTGGCTGATGCTCTGCGCCGTCGTACCGGCCGCGTCGTTCCGCATCGGGATGGCCGTGGTGGACCGGGTGCGGCCGGGGCGCAAGGCCCCCGAACGGAGGCTGCGGATGCCCGGGCTTCCCGTGTGGGTGCCCAGGCCGAGTGCCTCGACCGCCGCGCACGCGCAACCCCGTACGGCGTCCCCGTCGCGTACGACCCCGGCCCTGCCGTGGTTCACACCGGACACCGATCCGGGGGCGCCGCGGGCCGTGCGGCTCTCCTCGTCGCAGGAGGACTCATCCACGTGAGAGGCGAGAAAGGGCCGCCGCACCCGGAGGTACGGCGGCTCTTCCCACGAACCGTCAGGCGTCGGCCTCAGTTGACGTCGCCCGTGAGGGCCCTGACCTTCCTGCGGTACATGTAGATCGCGAAGCCGGCGAGGACGGCGAGGGCGGCCTCGACGGCGACCATGCCGGTGCCGCTGAGGTCGAAGCCGCCGACGGCGGGGTTGGAGAGCAGGCCGGTGAGGGAGTCGCCCGCGGTGACCGCGAGGAACTACACGCCCATCATCTGGCCGGCGTACTTGGCCGGGGCCATCTCGTCGTCAGACAGGCCGACCGGGGAGAGGCACAGTTCACCGACGGTCTGGATGAAGTAGATGCCCACCAGCCACATGGGGCTGGCCAGGGTGCCGTCCGCCGCCATCCCCAGCGGGATCAGGAAGAAGAAGAACGAGATACCGATGAGCACCAACGCCATCGCGAACTTCACGGCCGTGCCGGGCTCCCTGCCCTGTCGGTTCAGCCACAGCCCATGATGAACAGCGGGTTCAGCGACTGGTACCAGGAGGTCGGGAACTCGAAGCCGAGCAGCGAGCCGGCCACCTGCTTGTCGTTCGAGCCGAACGCCTGGACCGTGGACGCGCCCTGGTCGTAGATCATCCAGAACACGGCGGCGGCGACGAAGAACCAGATGTAGCCGGTCATCTTCGACTGCTCGGCGGTGGTCAGTTCCCTGTCCCGCTTGATGCGCAGCAGCACACCGGCCGGTTCGTGCGGGAAGCGGAAGGGCTTGAGAGGTGAATCACAGGTAAGAAGGCAATTGCGAGTGCATATTCGAAGGTCATTCATAGGTTCACCGCATGCAGACGCAGGGTGAGGCCATGGGTGGCGTGGTACGGCGGGGTCATGTTCACGGGATCGGCGCGTGATCGGCACCGGACCCAAGCGTCTTCTTCACGCATGGGCGCGGATCTTCACCGGAGTGGGACGAAACGCCCGCCGCAGTGGATCATGCCCCGGGGAAGTAAGAGCAGCGTCGGACAAAGGTGTGAATCGTGCTTGCCGATCACCCTCCACCTGCGGTTCTCGGCGGACTACCATCACTCCATGACCCGTGTACTGCTCGCCGAGGACGACGCGTCCATCTCGGAGCCGTTGGCTCGCGCACTGCGCCGGGAAGGGTACGAGGTGGAGGTCCGCGAGGACGGACCCACCGCGCTGGACGCCGGAATGCAGGGTGGCGTCGACCTGGTCGTCCTGGACCTGGGGCTGCCCGGCATGGACGGCCTGGAGGTGGCCCGCCGGCTGCGCGCCGAGGGCCACGCCATCCCGATCCTCATCCTGACCGCGCGCGCCGACGAGGTGGACACCGTCGTCGGCCTCGACGCGGGTGCCGACGACTACGTCACCAAGCCCTTCAGGCTCGCCGAGTTGCTGGCCCGCGTCCGGGCCCTGCTCCGGCGCGGCGCCGCGGAGCAGGCGCAGCCGCCTGCCACCCATGGGGTGCGGATCGACGTCGAGTCGCACCGGGCGTGGATGGGGGACGAGGAGCTTCAGCTCACCGCGAAGGAGTTCGACCTGCTGCGGGTGCTTGTGCGCGACGCGGGTCGCGTCGTCACCCGTGACCAGCTGATGCGCGAGGTCTGGGACACGACGTGGTGGTCGTCGACGAAGACTCTCGACATGCACATCTCCTGGCTGCGGAAGAAGCTGGGCGACGACGCGGCGAATCCGCGGTACATCGCGACGGTGCGGGGCGTCGGGTTCCGGTTCGAGAAGAACTGAGCGGGTGAACTGAGCGGGTGAACTGAGCGGGTGGGGCAGGGTGCCCAGTAGTTCGGGGGCGCGTGTGGTGTGGCGGTCGCGGGTGGGGCGTGGCTGATCGCGCGGTTCCCCGCGCCCCTCACGGGGCGAGGCCCTGCTGCCTACCCGGCTTCCTGGCTGCGGGCAGCCGTGCCGCTGGGGCGGCACGGGTGGGCGCGGCGGCACCCTGCCGGCGCCGGTAGGCGAAACCGACCCCCGACCCCCGACCCCCGACCCCCGCCCAGCGGCAGGCGCCGGGTGCCGCACAATCAGAGGTCCAAGAACACCCGCCCCGCCCGGAGGGCAACCGTGCGTCGCCGTCTCATCCAGTCCACCCTCGCCGTCGTCCTCGTCGTCATCGCGGTCTTCGGCGTCTCCCTCGTCATCGTCGAGACCCGCACGATCAGCAACAGTGCCCAGGAACGCGTGGAGTCCGAGGCGGTCCAGCTGACGAGCATCGTGGACAGCCGCATCATCGGCGACGAACGGATCACCGCGGAGGTCCTCAGGGACCAGGTCGGCGACGAGCGTTACGCCCGTATTGAGATCCCCGGCCAGACCGCGATCGAGATCGGCGAGAAGCCCGTCGGCGACGTCATCCGCCACGAGGCCAAGGGCGAGAAGGACGAGGTCGTCACGGTCGAGGAGTCCCGCTCGGCGGTCAGCCGCGAGGTCGGCCGTACGCTGCTGATCATCGCGGCGGTCGCCCTGCTCGCCGTCATCGCCGCCGTGCTCCTCGCCGTACGCCAGGCCAACCGCCTCGCCTCCCCCCTCACGGACCTCGCCGAGACCGCCGAACGGCTCGGCTCCGGCGACCCACGGCCCCGCCACAAGAGGTACGGCGTCCCGGAGCTGGACCGGGTCGCGGACGTACTGGACGCCTCCGCCGAGCGCATCGGCCGCATGCTGACCGCCGAGCGGCGCCTCGCGGCGGACGCGTCCCATCAGCTGCGTACGCCGCTGACCGCGCTGTCCATGCGGCTGGAGGAGATCACCCTCACCGACGATCTCGCCACGGTGAAGGAGGAGGCGCACATCGCGCTCACCCAGGTCGAGCGCCTCACGGACGTCGTGGAACGGCTCCTCACCAACTCCCGTGACCCCCGCAACGGCTCTGCCGTCTCCTTCGAGCTCGACGAGGTCATCAAGCAGCAGCTGGAGGAGTGGAGGCCGGCCTACCGCAGCGCCGGCCGCGCCGTGGTCAGTTCGGGCAAGCGGCACCTCCAGGCCGTGGGCACGCCGGGCGCGGTCGCGCAGGTGCTGGCAGCGCTGATCGAGAACTCGCTCATGCACGGCGGCGGCACGGTGGCGTTGCGCACGCGCGTCACCGGGAACCAGGCGGTGATCGAGGTCACCGACGAGGGGCCCGGCGTACCCGCCGAACTCGGGGCGCGGATCTTCGAGCGGGCGATCAGCGGGCGCAACTCGACGGGGATCGGGCTGGCCGTGGCGCGCGACCTCGCGGAGGCCGACGGGGGGCGCCTGGAGATGCTCCAGGCGCAGCCGCCGGTGTTCGGGCTGTTCCTGTCGCGTACACCGGTGCGGACGCCGTCCGGCGACGACCGGCCTGTTCGGTAGTTCGGTAGCTCGGTAGCTCGGCGGTTCGGTACGGGTGGGCGTTCGCGGATGCGTCGTAGCTCCGAGGTGTAGGACGGCGACGGCGACTGCGGGTCGATCGTGGTTGATCGCGCAGTTCCCCGCGCCCCTTGAGGGGTGCGGCCCTGAGCGGCGGCTGTACGGCCCCGTCGCTTGCCCGCCAGGTCTGCCGGTTCCACGCCCCGCCAGGTCTAAGGTCTACGCCCTGCCGTTTGAGCGCTTTGCCGCACCCCCGGTAAGGGCGGGTGGGTGGGGGTCTTCCGCTTCGAGGAACGATTCCGCGCTTGCCACCGCCTCGCGGGCCGGGAGGGTCCGGAACACCCAGGTGCGGTACGACCAGAACCGGAAGAGGGTCGCGATGCCGATGCCGAGGAACTTGAAGATGTTGGACTGCAGAGGGCTGTCCCAGCCGAAGCCGTACGTCGCGGTGTACAACACCCCGTTCTCGATCACCAGCCCGACCGCGCTGAACAGCAGGAAGAGCGACAGCTCCTTCGTACGGCCGCTCTTGTCGCGGTCCCGGTACGTGAAGTAGCGGAACCCGACGTAGTTGAAAGCGATGGCCACGACCGTGGCGATGACACTGGCCCGGACGACCTGCAGGTCGGTGGTGTGCCGCATGAGGTTGAACACGGCGAGGTTCACCAACAGCCCCGCACCGCCCACCGCGCCGAACTTGGCGACCTCCCGTACGAACAGGTCCATCCGGCGGCGCAGGGCGCCGCGGGGCTTCGTATCAGGCCCCGAGGTGGTATTTCCCATCGTGTGCGGCCCCCGTCGCTCGGTCCGGTCGGTGTCGTGCCGGTGGTCAGCCGGTTGCTGTTCCGTCCGAAATGAGTTGATCTTCGGTCGAAATCCACTGGTTCAGCCATGCTAACCAGCGCCCCTTGGTTATGCCTGTGCAGAAGCTCACAGCAACGGTCCAGGGGCCGTACGGGAGCGGTCCAGGGGGGAAATGGGCGGGGAAAACGGGCACCCGGGAGTGGCCGATTCCGTGGCCGATACCCTGGGGGAGTGACGTTCCCGGTAGTCGGCATGGTCGGCGGGGGTCAGCTCGCTCGTATGACACACGAGGCGGGCATCCCGCTCGGCATCAGGTTCAAGCTCCTCAGTGACACCCCTCAGGATTCCGCGGCGCAGGTCGTCGGCGATGTCGTCATCGGCGACTACCGCGACCTCGACACGCTGCGTGCGTTCGCGCAGGGCTGCGACGTGATCACCTTCGATCACGAACACGTACCCACCGAGCATCTACGGGCCCTGGAGGCGGACGGCATCCCCGTCCGCCCGGGCCCGGACGCGCTCCAGCATGCCCAGGACAAGGGGGTGATGCGCGCGAAGCTCGACGCGATCGGTGTGCCGTGCCCACGGCACCGCATCGTCGCGGACCCCGACGACGTGGCCGCTTTCGCCGCCGAGGGCGATGGGTTTCCGGTCATCCTCAAGACGGTCCGCGGCGGCTACGACGGCAAGGGCGTGTGGGTCGTCCGGTCGGTCGAGGACGCCGCCGAGCCCTTCCGCGTCGGCGTCCCGGTCCTCGCGGAGGAGAAGGTCGACTTCGTACGGGAGCTGGCCGCCAACGTCGTACGGTCGCCGCACGGCCAGGCCGTCGCGTACCCGGTCGTGGAGTCGCAGCAGGTGAACGGCGTCTGCGACACCGTCATCGCGCCCGCCCCCGGCCTCGACCCGGCCCTCGCCCTCAAGGCCGAGGAACTGGCCCTCACCATCGCCAAGGAACTGGACGTGATCGGCCACCTGGCCGTAGAGCTGTTCCAGACCCACGACGGTCGCATCCTCGTCAACGAGCTGGCCATGCGCCCCCACAACTCCGGCCACTGGAGCCAGGACGGCGCGATCACCTCGCAGTTCGCCAACCACGTACGGGCCGTCCTCGACCTGCCGCTGGGCGACCCGCGCCCGCGCGCGAAGTGGACCGTCATGGTCAACGTCCTCGGCGGCGACTACCCCGACATGTACTCCGCGTACCTGCACTGCATGGCCCGCGACCCACAGCTCAAGATCCACATGTACGGCAAGGACGTGAAGCCCGGCCGTAAGGTCGGTCACGTCAACACCTACGGCGACGACCTCGACGACGTGCTGGAGCGCGCCCGTCACGCTGCCGGTTACCTGAGAGGCACGATCACCGAATGAGCCCCGTCGTAGGCATTGTCATGGGGTCGGACTCCGACTGGCCCGTCATGGAGGCCGCCGCGCAGGCCCTCGACGAGTTCGAGATCGAGTACGAGGTCGACGTCGTCTCCGCGCACCGGATGCCGCGCGAGATGGTCGCGTACGGCGAGGAGGCCGCGGGCCGGGGGATCAAGGTGATCATCGCGGGAGCGGGCGGCGCAGCCCATCTGCCCGGCATGCTCGCGTCCGTGACCCCGCTGCCGGTCATCGGCGTCCCCGTGCCGCTGAAGTACCTCGACGGGATGGACTCCCTGCTGTCGATCGTGCAGATGCCGGCCGGTGTGCCCGTCGCGACGGTCTCCGTCGCCGGGGCCCGCAACGCCGGTCTGCTGGCCGCGCGGATCCTGGCCACGCACGATGAGGAACTCCTCGGCCGTATGCGGGAGTTCCAGCAGGAGCTGAACGACCAGGCCACCGAGAAGGGCAAGCGCCTGCGCACCAAGGTCGACGGAGCCGGCGGCGGCTTCGGCTTCGGGAAGTAGAAGCAGAAGCAGAAGCAGAGCAGCTAGAGGTAGGCGTAACGGAATGACGGGGATCACGGGGGATACGGGGGACATGGATATGGCATCGCTGGAGGCGGCCCGGGAGCTGCTGCGGGAGTTCCCGGTCGCGGACGGGCACAACGATCTGCCCTGGGCGCTGCGCGAGCAGGTCCGCTACGACCTCGACGCGCGGGACATCGCCACCGACCAGAGCGCCTATCTGCACACCGACCTGGCGCGGCTGCGCGCGGGCGGAGTCGGGGCGCAGTTCTGGTCGGTGTACGTCCCCTCGGATGCCGCGGCCTTGCCGGGAGCGGTTCCCGCGACGCTCGAACAGATCGACTGTGTACGGCAGTTGATCGACCGTTACCCGGCGGAGCTGCGGGCCGCGCTGACCGCAGCCGACATGGAGGCGGCTCGCGCCGAGGGCCGCGTCGCGTCCCTCATGGGCGCCGAGGGCGGCCACTCCATCGACAACAGCCTCGCCACCCTGCGGGCGCTGTACGCGCTCGGCGTCCGCTACATGACGCTCACGCACAACGACAACATCGCCTGGGCGGACTCCGCGACCGACGAGGCCGCGGTCGGCGGTCTGTCGGCCTTCGGCCGGGCGGTCGTCCGGGAGATGAACCGCGAGGGCATGCTCGTCGACCTCTCGCACGTGGCCGCGACGACGATGCGTGACGCGCTCGACACGTCGACGGCCCCGGTGATCTTCTCCCACTCGTCGTCGCGGGCCGTCTGCGATCACCCCCGCAACATCCCGGACGACATCCTGGAGCGGCTCCCGGCCAACGGGGGAGTGGCGATGGTGACGTTCGTGCCGAAGTTCGTGCTCCAGGCCGCCGTCGACTGGACGGCCGCCGCCGACGAGAACATGCGGGCCCACGGCCTCCACCACCTCGACACCACCCCCGAGGGGATGGCGGTCCACCGCGCCTTCGAGGAGCGGAACCCCCGCCCGGTCGCCACGGTGTCCACGGTCGCGGACCATCTCGACCACATGCGCGAGGTCGCCGGCATCGACCACCTCGGCATCGGCGGCGACTACGACGGCACGGCCTTCACCCCGGACGGCCTGGGCGACGTCTCCTGCTACCCGAACCTGATCGCCGAGCTCCTCGACCGCGGCTGGTCCCGGACCGACCTGGCCAAGCTGACCTGGCAGAACGCGGTCCGGGTGCTGGGTGCGGCGGAGGATGTGGCCCGGGACCTCCAGGCCCGTACGGGCCCGTCGAACGCGACGCCGGCGCAGCTGGACGGGTGACACCGGGCGCCGCCCGGGCGTCACCCGGGTGGCGTACGGCGGCCCCGCGGCGGCCGTACAACCCGAACGACCCACCCACCAGGAAGGCGGACGGGCTCCGTGCCACGGTGACGAGTACTGCGATCACCCAACGGCTACGGAGGTCCGCCATGGCAGATCTGCAGGACGAACTGCAAGCGGCGGGGGAGGCCGGCGAACTCGACCCGCCCCCCACCACCCGCACGAAGGCCAAGCCGAAACGCGGCCACCACCCGCCGGTGGCCGAACCGATAGCCCCCGGCGACGCCGACCGAGCCGACGCCGACCGCCCCGACGGCAGCCGAACGGGCGCCGACCGACCCGGCGGCAGCCGAACGGACGGCGACCGAGCCGCTGCCGTCGGCCACGCCGAGGGCAGTCGCGCCGCAGGCACTTCCCCCGCTTCCCCCGCTTCCCCCGCCTCCGCCGCCGACGCCTCCGGCACCTCTGGCCCGGGCGGCGAGCGGCCCGAGGCCGGGACCGTCCGGGTCCGGGCCGCCGAGGCATCCGGGGCCGAGACCGTCGTGGCCGGGACCGCCGAGCCCTCGTCCGAGCTGGCCGAGGCGCACGCCTTTCTTGTCGCGCACCCCGTGGCCGACGGCTACAGCGGGCTGCCGTCGGTGTTGCGTCAGTTGCCCCGGTACGACCTGGAGCTGGGCGAGGGCGGCGTGGACACCGATGTGCCGCGGATGCGCAAGGGCCACATCGGCGCGCTGTTCTGGTCGCTGCACCTGCCGGAGGGCCTGACGGGCGAGCAGGCCGTCGGCGCCACCCTGGAGCAGCTGGACCTGGTCCGGACGGTCGTCCACGCCCACCCCGAGGGCCTGCGGCTCGTGCACAGCGCGGGGGAGACCACCGACGCCCGCAACTGCGGCCGCGTCGCCGTCCTGCTCGGCCCCGCCGGAGCCCCGGCGATCGGCGACTCCCTCGGCATCCTGCGCGCCCTGCACGCGCTCGGCCTCAAGGCCCTGACCCTCGCGGCCGCGTCCTGGGCGGGCGAGTCCGGGCTGAGCAGGTTCGGCGAGGAGGTGGTCCGCGAGATGAACCGCATCGGCGTCCTCGCCGATCTCTCCGGCGCCTCCGAGCCGACCTTCCGCCGGGCGCTCGCGGTCTCCCGCGCCCCGGCCCTGTGCACCCGCTCGGCGGCCGGCGCCCTACGGCCCCACCCCGCCAACCTCCCCGACGACCTCCTCGCCGCGCTGGGCGAGGCCCGCGGCCTGTGCATGGTGCCGCTCACCGCCGAGCAGACCGGCCCGTCCGTCCATGACGTCGCCGACCACCTCGACCACGTCCGCGCGATCGCCGGCCCCGAGTGCGTCGGCCTCTCCGGCACCTACGACTCCGGCGCCGCCCACCCCCAGGACCTCACCGACGCCTCCTGCTACCCCCGCCTCGTCGCCGAACTCATGCACCGAGGCTGGTCCGAACCCGACCTCGCCCTCCTCACCTGGGGAAACGTCCAACGAGTCCTCCGCACAGCCGACTTCACGGCACGAGCGGCAAAAGACCGCCGGGACGCATCGACGGCGAGGATCGCGGAGCTGGACGGCTGACCACCGCCGCGCACCCCGCGCCCCTGCCTTTCGACCAGGGGGCGCGGGGATGCTTTTCAGGGGCGCGGGGCTGTATCGATCTGCGGCTCCGCCGCGTCGGCGCGACAAGCCACGGAAACCCGCAGCCGCCGAACACCCCCCCGCGCCCCTCCCCTACCGCGTACTCAGCACGCACACAGACAGAACGGATGCCCCGCCGGATCCGCGTACACCCGGAACCCCCGCTCACGGTCCTCCGCGTCCAGCACCCTCGCCCCGAGCGCCAGCACCTCTTTCTCCGCCGCGTCCATGTCCTCCACGGCGAGATCGAGATGGAACTGCTGCGACCGCTCCGACGAGGGCCACTCCGGCGCCACGAACCCCGGCGCCTCCTGGAACGCCAGCCGCGCACCCCCACCCGGCACCTCCAGGTCCACCCAGTCCCCCTCCCCGCTTACCTTCCCGCCGATCACCTCGGCGTAGAACCCGGCGAGCGCGGCCGGGTCGGGACAGTCCAGAACGACGACATCCAGCTTGGCGATGGCCATGGCCTTCTCCTTGCTCGTTCCTGCTCGCGTGACTTCGGTTACCTGTAGGGCAGAGTAACCAGTAACGGTTACCTCATGCATCCCCATTAGCGGTAACGTCACCGTCATGAGTGAGAGAGCGTCCGCCCCCGGCGGCCTCGCCCTCGTCGAGAGCCTGGTCAACACGCTGGACATGGAGACGGGCGCCGACGCCTTGGGCACCCTGGAGGGCCGCGCCGGCCTGAACCTGACGGCCGAGGACGACATCACGGCCGTACGCGGACTGCGGGAGTCCCTCCGGGCGACCCTGCTGGCCCATGCCGGCCACGCACCGCACCGCCCGGTGACCCCACTCGGCGAGCTCCTGGCCGCCGCACCCCTGGTCGTCGCGGTCTCCGCCGAGGACGGCTCCGCGACGCTGCGCCCCGCCGCCGACCCGGCCCCCCTCGTCTCCCGAGTGGCCGCGGCCGTCGCCGAGGCCCTCACGGCCGGCACCTGGCAACGTCTCAAGGCCTGCGAGGCCCCCGACTGCCACTGGGCGTACTACGACCGCAGCCCGGCCGGACGCGGCCGCTGGTGCTCGATGCAGGTGTGCGGCGCCCGCGCGAAGATGCGCCGCTACCGAGCGAAGTAAGCGCTTCGCCCCCGCCCGCGGCCCGAACGGTGGAGAATGTGGGAAGACGCCGTTCCGGCCGACTG
>NZ_JBHVDX010000097.1:0-34528 GCF_042802555.1 Streptomyces sp. NPDC057474
GGCTGGGGCTCGGCGGCTGGCGGCTGCTGCGCGACGACACCGCGGCGTCGTCCGGCACCCGGCTGTGGCGCTTCCCGACCGCGGGCGTCCTCGTCAACCACCCCCGGGTCGCGGGGGGCCTCGTGTACGCGGCGAGCAACGACGGCACCCTCTACGCCGTCGACGCGGCCTCGGGGAAGCGGCGCTGGTCGTATCGGACCGACGCGGCCCTCGGTTCGGCCCCGTACGTCCTCGGCGGAGTCACCTACCTGGGCGGCGACGACGGCAACCTGTACGCGCTCGACGCCAGGACCGGCGAGAAGCGCTGGACGTTCCGCACCGGCGGGATCGTGCACTCGCCGGTGGTGACCGGCGGGGTGGCGTACTTCGGCAGCTCCGACGGATACCTCTACGCGGTCAAGGTCGCCGACGGCGAACGGCTGTGGCGGTTTCGTACCGGTCACGACACCCACTCCCCGGTGGTCGCCGACGAGACGGTCTACGTGGGGTGCAGCGACACCCGCCTGTACGCCGTCGACGCCCACGCCGGCACCGAGCGCTGGACGTTCACCACGGCCGGGGCCGTCTCCTGGTTCCCGGTGGTGGCGGGCGGGCTGGTGTACTTCGGGAGCACCGACCAGAGTCTCTACGTGGTGCGCGCCGGCTCGGGCCGGCCGGTGTGGCGGGCTGAGGGCGCCGCCGCCAAGGCCGGGCCGGTGGTGGCCGGCGGCACGGTCTACTGCGGCGTCGGCAAGGAACTGCTCGCCTGGGACGCCACCACGGGGGAGAAGCGGTGGTCGCTCGCCACCGCCGGCGACGTGTGCGCGCCCGCGGTGGTCGACGGGAAGGTGTACGCGGGCAGCGGCGACCAGCGGCTGTACGCCGTGGACGCCGGCACGGGCGAGCCGCTGTGGACCTTCACCGCGGGTGCGGCCGTCCACCCGCCCACGGCCACCACGGACGCCGTGTACTTCGGCGGCGAGGACAACCAGCTCTACGCCGTGCGGACTTGACGCTCGCGGCGGCCCGCGCGCCGGGGTCCGGAACCGAGCCGACACGGTGAGTGTCTGAAGCTGTGCACAGAGTACGTCCGGAGTTTTCGCGCGGGTTGGTGGGCGCGGTGCTCCAAGGGGGAGGGACGATGCCGGTCCGCGGGGTGCGCGAGGAGCGGGACGAACACGGCGAGGGCGAGCGGGCCCGCGAATCCGCGGCGGAGGCCGGCGGGGCGGCGGCGGCCTACCGGAGCTGCGCCTGGATCACCGGGCCGCCGACGGTCCCGCCGTCCGGTCCGGCGGAGATCCGGTTCCGTTCCGTGCTGTCCCCCGGGCGGCGGTTCGTCCTCACCGCCCTCACGGCCGTCACCGCGCTGAGCGGTGTCGCCCTCATCGGCTGGCTGTTGCTGCCGGAGCACGTGCCCGGCTCCGGAGCCGCCGGAGCGGGGGACTGGCGGCTCACCGCGGTCCGGCTCGCGTTCTGCGTGGTCGTCGCCATCGAGTTCATCAAGGTCGCGCAGGTCTTCGCCGTGTGGACGTTCGCCTGGCACGCGAAGGATCCCGTGCCGCTCACCCCACCCACCGGGCTGCGGGTGGCGATGCTGACGACCATCGTGCCGTCCAAGGAGCCCCTCGCGGTCCTCGAACAGACCCTGGAGGCGATGCGCCGGGTCACCTACTACGGGGGCAGCGTCGACGTGTGGGTCCTCGACGAGGGCGACGACCCGGCCGTACGGGCCATGGCCGCCCGGCTCGGAGTCCACCACTTCACCCGTAAGGGACGCCCCTGCTACAACCGGCCGTGGGGCGTCTTCCGGGCCCGCACCAAGGCCGGCAACCACAACGCCTGGCGCGCCGAGCACGAGCGCGGATACGACGTGGTCGCCCAGATGGACCCCGACCACGTTCCGCTGCCCTGCTTCCTGGAGCGCTCCCTCGGCTACTTCCACGACCCCGACGTCGCGTTCGTCGTCGCGCCCCAGGTGTACGGGAACATGTACGACAACTGGATCGCCCACGGGGCGTCGGTACAGCAGTACCTCTTCAGCGGGATCGTCGAGCGCGGCGGGAACGGACTCGACGCCCCCCTGCTGATCGGCACCAACCACCTGTACCGGGCCACGGCCTGGCGGAGCATCGGCGGCTATCAGGACTCGATCATCGAGGACCACCTGACCAGCATGCGCGTCCAGGGCACCCGCAACGCGGAGACCGGCAACCGGTGGAAGGGCGTCTACACGCCGGACGTCATCGCCGTCGGTGAGGGCCCCACCACCTGGACCGACTACTTCAACCAGCAGAAGCGATGGGCGTACGGCGTCTGGGAGATCAAGCTGAACCACCGTCTCACCGAGGGCATCAGGCTCAGCCGGCGGCAGCGGCTGCTCTACACGCTGGTGCAGTTCTACTACCCCAGCGTGGCCCTGACCCTGCTCCTCGGCACCGCGGTGACCGCGCTGGGGCTGCTGTTCGGCGTCCTGCCCGCCGGACTGGCGGGGCCGACCTGGCTCGCGCTGTGGTCCACCGGGATGGTGTGCTGGCTCGTGCTGTGGCTCTGGCTGCGCCGCTTCAACCTCGCCGAGCACGAGCGGCGCGAACTCGGCCTCCAGGGCTTCGCCCTGGCCCTGTTCGCCGGCCCTGTCTACGTGGCCGCCGCGGTCTCCGCGCTGCTGCGCCGGCCCCTGGCCTACGCGGTCACCGCCAAGGGCGAGCTGCGCAGCCCCGATTCGCCGCGCACCTTCCGGTTCCACCTGGTGTGGGCGGCGCTCGTCGCGGTGCTGCTCACGGCCAGTCTCGTCCTCGACCACGACCATCCGGCCCCCCGCGCCTGGGCGGCGCTCGCCCTGCTGGCGGGGCTGCTGCCGCCGCTGCTGGCCGCTGCCACGGCCGCGACGGAGGCGCGGTCCATGCCCGGCACGGAGGCGCGGTCCCTGCCCGCCACGGAGGCGCGATGAGGTTCACGGCCACTCGGGCGATCGCCGCCGTGCTGGCGGTGCTGCTGTGCGGCTACGTCTTCGTGGTCGAACCCCGTCTGGAGCGGGAGAGTGCCAGGCGGCGCCAGGCGGCGATCGACGCCGCGCTGCCGCCCACCACGGGCGTCACCGGGGGCGAGGGCCGTGCGCGGCGGCCGCTGTTCCCGGCCCGCGGAGAGGCCTTCGTCGGCATCATGACCAACGCCGGTGTCCAGGACCTCACGGACGCCGCCCGCTTCACCCGCGACACCGGACACCGGCCGCAGGTCTACCAGTTCGCTCAGGACTGGGCGCACGACCGCTTCGACGCCGGCCGGTTCGACGACGTGGCCCGGCGCGGCATGATGCCCCTGCTCGCCTGGGAACCCTGGGACCACCGCGAGGAGGCGGAAGAGGAGGAGCTCCGCGGTGAGCAGCCCGACTACCGGCTCTCCCGCATCGCCGCCGGCGACTTCGACGCCTACCTCCGCTCGTGGGCCCGGGGCATCGCCGCACTCGACTACCCGGTCGGCATCCGCTTCGCCCACGAGATGAACGGCTACTGGTACCCGTGGTGCGAGCAGTCCAACGGCAACCGCCCGGGCGACTACGCACGGGCCTGGCGGCATGTGCACCGGGTCTTCGAACGGGCCGGGGCGACCAACGCCGTCTGGGTGTGGAGCCCCAACGTCCACTACACGAACGCCACTTCCTTCGAGCGGCTGTACCCCGGTGACGACTACGTCGACTGGGTGGGCCTCTCCGGCTACTACGGCACCGCGGGCAAGGAGAACTACCAGTCGTTCGACCGGCTCTTCTCCGACTCCGAGGCACGGCTGCGCCGCATCACCGCCAAACCCCTGGTGATCACCGAGGTCGGGGCCACGGACGTGGCCGGCCGGAAAGCGGAGTGGATCACCGAGATGTTCCGTTCGCTGCCCCGCCACCCGGGCGTCATCGGCGTGATCTGGTACGAGGCGGTCCGGGAGATCGACTGGCGGGTGGGCACCTCACCCGAGAGCACCGCCGCCTTCGCCGCCGCCGTGTCGGACTCCCGCTACACGACCCCGTGGTCCCCCGACTCCGAACCACGGCTGCGCCGGTGAGCCGGTACCGCTGGAGGGTGTCGGATGCCGGTGTGTCCGAGGAGGGCGGCGACGAGCAGGGCGGCGAGAGCGGTGACGGAGGCGCCGCGCCAGCCGAGTGCTTCGAGGTCTACGTCCGCGAGGGATGTCACGGGCTCGGCATCGGTCTTGCCCAGCCATATGGGGAGTACTCCCCGTTTTCAGCTCGACGATAACATCGGGGCATCGGCGCCGGGGAGCAGTCCCCGTTTATCGCGGAGGACCAGGATGACCGTCGGTGCGGGCCCTGCGACACCGCCGCCACGGCGGCGTGACGCGCAGCGGAACTGGGAGCTGCTGGTGGCGGCGGCCCACGAGGTGTTCACCGAGCAGGGGCTCGAGGCGCCGCTGGATGTGATCGCCCGCCGGGCGGGGGTGGGGAACGCGACGCTCTACCGGCACTTCCCGAGCCGCGCCACCCTCATCGACGCCGTCTTCCACGACCAGCTCACGGGCACGATGGCCATCGGGGACCGGGTCCGGAACGCGCCGGACGCCTGGACCGGGCTGAACGAATACCTCGGGGCGGTCTTCGACACACTGGCGGCCGACCGGGGCACGAACGACCTCATGACCACGCATGTGCGGGGGGTCGACGTCCTGGAGGACGTGCACGAGCACAACCGGCGGACCGTGGACTTCCTGCTGGGGCGCGGCCGCGACGAGGGTACGGTCCGTGCCGACGTCACCACCGAGGACGTCCTCTTCGCGCTCGCCGCCCTGGGCCGAGCGGTCCCCGCCCTCACCACCGCGACCGCCCCCGACGCCTGGCGCCGCCCCCTCACCCTCTTCCTCGACAGTCTCCGCCCACCCGGATCTACGGCCACGCCCTCGCCGCCCCTGCCCGGGCCGGCCCTCACCGCCGAGCAACTCGGTGAGGTACTGGCGGAGTTGGGACCTCATCGGGCGGCGCCCAGGGCGTAGGGCCGACGGGTGGGGGCGGGGCCGGGGGCTCACGCCCGGCCCCGTCCCGGCCCACCTTCGGCCCTCGGCCAACGGCTCACGAACTTCGCCCGGTCGCCGCTCGGCAGCTCGACCGTCGCCACCGGGCACCGTGCGCGCAGCCGCTCCCATGCGGCGGGCGGGTCCAGGGGGCCGTCGCTGAGCATCGGCAGCCGGACCACCGCTGCTTCGCCGTCCTCGCTGGTCTCGACCTCGCTCGTCTCGTCTATGCCCGCGTCGTCTATGCCCGCGTCGTCTATGCCCGCGTCGTCTTTGCCCGTGTCGACCTGGCTCATCTCGGCATCTCCTGGTGGGGGGAGGGGAGGGAGACGGGAATGCACGCTACACAGGTAGTGCGTCATGCATCAATGGTGCATCATGCACTCTCCATGCATGGCGCAATCTCGACGTAGGGTGAGGGGCCCATGGCGGCCAGACAGGCAGCCAGGCAGCCAGGCAGGAGGAGACCGGTGGATGCCCGAGAGGCGGGGGAGCGCATCGAGCGGGAGCTGCTGATCCTGACGCGGAACCGCGAGACGTCGACGCCCCGTGGCGTCCGTGACGGCGGTGCCCTGGACCGCAGTGCCTACGTGCTGCTCAGCAGACTCGAGGCCCAGGGGCCCATGTCCATCCCGGACTTCGTGGAGGCGTTCGGGTTCAACGCGTCCACGTTCACCCGGCAGACGTCGGCGCTCCTGCGGGAGGGCCTGGTCGAGCGGACCCTCGACCCCGACGGGGGAGTGGCCCGCAAGTTCCGTGTCACCGACAAGGGGTCGGCGCGTCTCGCCGAGCAGCGCGAGGAGTTCGTCGACGGCCTCACCGGCGTCATCGCCGACTGGCCCGCCGAACGCCTCCAGCGCTTCGTCGCCGATCTGGAGCGGTTCAACACCGACATCGAACGCATCAGCGGACGTTCTTGGCCACGCCCGATGGCCGGCGAGCACTGATGGGCGAGGCTTGACCGCTGCCGACGGCGGTCAAGCCTCGTGTACCCGGTCGTCCTACGTCAGCTCACGCACACGATCCCGAGCAGGCAGAGCCCGGACGGTGACGTCGTCGCCGTGTCGGAACCGGAACCGTCCGACGTCCCGGTGTCCGAACCGGAGTCCGAACCGCTTCCCGAGTCAGAACCGGTGCTGGTGTCGGTGCCGGTGTCCGAGCCCGTGCTCGTGCCCGTGTCCGCCGAGGAGCTGGAGTCGTCGGTGGCCGGGGGTGTGGTCGTCTCGTCCGTCGGGGTGGCGGTGGCGTCGTCGGTGGCCTGCTCGCCGGTGGTGGAGGAGCCGGTCCGCGCCTCCTGGGTGGACGGCGTGGCCGACGCCGTACGGGGCGAGTTGGGATGGCCCGCGCGGGAGTTCGGCCTGTCCGCGGCGGAGCGGTCGCGCGAGGTGTCGCCGGACGGTGACCACGTGGTGGGTGTGTCGGAGGTGCGCCGGGCCTCGTCGGTCTCCGTCGCCGACGTACGGCCGCGCTGCGAGCCCTGTTCCTCGACGGAGCCCAGGCTCTCGGCGTCCGGTGCCGTGGCCGCCTGGGTCTGGTCGGTGGACTGCCGGTCCATGCCCATGACGGTCAGACCGCCGCCGACCAGCGCGACGGCGGTCGCGACCACGGCCCGGCGCTGGTTCTTCTTCCACCGCGCCAACTGACGCCGCCGCGCGGCCCGCCCCTGGGGCGCCGTCGGAACACCTTCGACACCCACACCCACACCCACACCCACACCCACACCCACACCCACACCCACACCCACACCCACACCCACACCCACATCAACATCAACATCAACATCGACGTCGATGTCCTTGCTGCCGGACGTCGGCCCATCGTGCCAACCGCCGTCCGTCGCCCCGTACCCCCAGGTCGCCGCCGGCAGCGTCGGCACCATCGGTGCCGCCGGTGTCGTCGAAGGCGTCGGGATCATCACCGGCCCGCTCGTCGTCCCGGTCGGCCGGGACGGGGCGACACGGCTGTCGATCGTGGCCGGGGCTATGTCGGGCGCGTAGGCGCCGCAGCCGGGGCACACGAGGGCGCCGTTGAGATGTCGGCGACATGAGGAGCAGTAGTCCATCGAGGTCTTCCTGTGTTGGCATGCCGTCGACCCGCCGGGCCGCGGCCCGGTCACGTCACGTTCGCACGTGGGATCGAGCAGATCGAGTGGTCAGCAACGCTAACGAGGCATTCTCAGGGCTGTGTGCAGGCTGTGTGACGCTCCTGCGTGGATTCGCCGGGGACTTGGCGCCCGTTCCGCAGGGATGTGCCGGCATGTGTTTGACACGTGCTCACCACGCCTTTGGTCGAATTCCGCATCAACAGGCAACCCACGCCCACCATTTACCAGTCTCATAGAGTGCTCACAGGGTGGACGGATCGAGTCCGGACCGCCGGAGGCGTGTTGGGGTGCGCCTGTGCGGTCGACCGGGCCACCGGTCGGCCGACCGACGCGGTCGGGTTCGCCGGCCAGGTCGGCCGGCCGTCGTCCGTGGGCTGTCCAGTCCGATGCCACTGACCATGGCACTCGCAGACGAGGAACCGATGACCAGCCAGATGACCAGTCCGACGAACAGTCCGAACAGTCCGGGGAGCGACGGGGCGGCCGAGGGGGCGACCGGCCGGACGAGCGGTCAGGACCGCCGCAGTCGCCTGAAGCGCCCGGGCCTCGCCGCCCTGGCGTCGCTCACCGTGGTGGCCGCCGTGGCCGGAGCCGCGCCCGGCGCCGGTGCCGCGCCCGCCGCGACGCCCGGGAAACCGCAGCTCAAGCTGATCGCCGCGTCGAACTCCGTGACGCTCACCCGCTACGAGTGGTCCGAGGGCGTCAGCCTGCAGCTCGGGACGTACGTCTCGGTCGACAACGCGCCCCTGGAGTTCCAGGTGACGCGGAAGTCGTACAAGGACCCGATCGTCGCCAAGCAGATCCTCCGCGACGGCAAGACCACGAAGACGAAGACCCTGCCCAAGGGGATGCTGAACGACTTCTCCGGGCTGTCCGGCTTCCTGGAGATCTCGGTCAAGAACGCGGCCGGGGAGGAGGTGGTGAAGAGCGAGGGGAACTTCTGTCCGAACAACGCCTCGGGCCGGATCCGCCCGGACGCCCCGGCGACCAACCACTATCCGCAGAGCTGCTCCACCAACCCGTGGACGCTGGGCTCGGTGTGGGGCGTCGAGAAGGGCTGGGCGGCCAACACCACCAACTGGGACTACGACAAGACGGTGGACCTGCCGGTGGGCGAGTACACCGCCCAGGTGGGGGTGGCGAAGAAGTACCGCGACCTGTTCGGCATGCCCGACGACCGGCCGACCATCAAGGTGACGGTGCGGGAGGAGACCGAGGAGGGAGGCGAGGGCGCGGGCCTGACCACGTCGAAGTCCTCGTCGTCCGCCCACCACGGCGGCGGCCACGGTGGCGACCACGCCGCGCAGTCGGCCCCGGCCGGACAGCCGGCCCAGGACGGTCACCACTACGGTCCGCGCGGCGCCGACGCCCCGACGCCGCCCGAGCTCTCCTACGCCCTCCAGGACCGCGGCCTCGCGAACCACCTGGGCGACGGCACCGGCCACACCGACGGCTCCCGCATCGCGCCCGCGCTGAAGCCCGCCGCCAAGCGGCCCACCGGCAAGGCGGGCGTCGCGGCGAGCGTGCCCAAGCCGGACCTGCGGTCGCTGCCCGCCTGGGACATCGCCGTCACCGACGGCGAGGACGGCGACGCACCCGGCAAGGACTACCTCGCCTTCAGCGCGAACGTCTGGAACGCGGGCCCCGCGCCCCTCGTCGTCGACGGCTTCCGCAAGCCCGGCGCGGACCTGATGGACGCCTACCAGTACTTCTACGACGCCGACGGCAAGCAGGTCGGCTACACCCCCACCGGCACCATGGAGTGGGACCCGCGCATCGGCCACGAGCACTGGCACTTCACGGACTTCGCCAGCTACCGCCTGCTCAGCGAGGACCAGACCAAGGAGGTGCGCTCCGGCAAGGAGGCGTTCTGCCTGGCCAACACCGACGCCATCGACTACACGGTGAAGAACGCCAACTGGCACCCGGAGAACACCGACCTGTCCACCGCGTGCGGTTCGCAGGACGCCATCTCCGTACGTGAGGTCCTCGACGTCGGCTCCGGCGACACGTACACCCAGTACCGTCCCGGCCAGTCCTTCGACATCTCCGACCTGCCGAACGGCACGTACTACATCCAGGTCATCGCCAACCCGGAGAACCGTCTCCAGGAGACCAACCACAAGAACAACATCGCCCTCCGCAAGGTGATCCTGGGCGGCGACCCGGGCGCCCGCACGGTCCAGGTACCGCCGCACGACCTGATCAACGCGCCGTAACGAGAGCTTGGCCTACTGCAGCAACGAACCCCCAGGCCCTGGGCCTGGGGGTTTCGCTGTACGAGGGCTGCGTGGAACGTCCTGGGGCGTTGTGGGGCGTTACGCCTTGGCCGCCCCGGCGATCTCCGCCCGCTCCTCGCCGACCGGGCCCTCGCCGGCCGGAGCCTGGACGGCCGTACGGCGCTTCGGGATGAAGGAGGCGAGGACGAAGGCTAGGAGGGCGGCGCCGGCGCCGATGGCCATGACCACCTTGAAGCCGTTCTCGGAGGGGAGGGCGTAGCCGCCGAAGTCGGTGGTCATCTGGGCGAGGATGACGCCGGCGAGGGCGCTGGCGAACGAGGTGCCGAGCGAACGCATCAGCGTGTTGAGGCTGTTGGCTGCGGCCGTCTCGGACTCCGGCACCGCGCCCATGATCAGCGCGGGCATCGCGCCGTAGGTGAAGCCGACACCGCCGCCGATGATGCAGGAGACCAGGATGAGGTGCCAGACCTCGCTCATCAGGACGATGTTGAGGCCGTAACCGGTGGCGACGATCAGCGCGCCGACCATCAGCGTGACCTTCGGCCCCTTGGCCTTGGTGAGCGCCGCGGACACGGCGGACATCGCCATCATCACCAGACCCTGCGGGGCCAGCACCAGACCGACGGTCATCATGGACTTGCCGAGGCCGTAGCCGGTCGCCTCCGGCAGCTGGAGCAGCTGCGGCAGGACCAGCGACATCGCGAACATCGAGAAGCCGAGCGCGACCGAGGCCAGGTTGGTGAACAGCACCTGCGGCCGGGCGGTCGTCCGCAGGTCGACCAGCGGCTGCTTCGCCCGCAGCTCGTAGAAGCCCCACGAGGCGAGGATCACGACCGCGGCGGCGAACAGTCCCAGCGTCGTCCCGCTCGTCCAGCCCCAGTCGGCGCCCTTGGAGACGGCCAGCAGCAGAGAGACCAGTCCGGCGGACAGCCCGAGCGACCCGACCAGGTCGAAACGGCCGCCGGTGCGCACCTTCGACTCCGGTACGACCACCAGGACCAGCAGGAAGGACAGGACACCCAGGGCGGCGGAGGTCCAGAACAGCAGGTGCCAGTCCCAGTTGTCCGCGATGAACGCGGCGGCGGGCAGACCGAGCGCGCCGCCGACGCCGAGGGAGGCGCTCATCAGCGCGGTCGACCCGGCGAGGCGCTCGGCGGGCAGGACGTCCCGCATGATGCTGATGCCGAGCGGGATGACGGCGGCCGCCAGCCCCTGCAGACCCCGGCCGATGATCATCGGGACGAGCGAGTCGGCCAGGGCGCAGACCACCGAGCCGGACACCAGCAGCACGATGCTGAGCAGCAGCATCCGCCGCTTGCCGAACATGTCACCGAGCCGCCCCACGACCGGGGTCGCCACGGCCGCGGCCAGCAGCGTGGCGGTCACCGCCCACGCGGTGTCCGAGGCCGGCGCGTCCAGCAGCTTCGGCAGCTCCGGCACGATCGGGATGACCAGCGTCTGCATCAGCGCGACGACGATCCCGGCCAGCGCCAGCACCGCCACCACGGCGTTTGGCCGCGAGGGGGCGTCGGCCCCCGCGTCGGCGGGTCGGGCAAGGGTGTGGGGCATGGCGGGGCCTCCGTCGGGAGAGGGCAGGGGGAGGAAAGAGGGGGCGTCAGGCACGTACCTTGAGGCACTCACCTTGCTTGACTTACTCAACCATAAGTCGATTGCTTGACTTACGCAAGTTACTTTTACTTGG
This sequence comes from Streptomyces sp. NPDC057474, assembly GCF_042802555.1. NCBI lineage: Bacteria > Bacillati > Actinomycetota > Actinomycetes > Kitasatosporales > Streptomycetaceae > Streptomyces > Streptomyces sp. NPDC057474. The sequence goes on from NZ_JBHVDX010000097.1 coordinate 11,036, forward strand.
CTCGGTCTCCCCATCGGTGTGACATCCGCCGCCGGCGCGCGGATCGTCGTCCCGGCGTGAACGTCAGCAGCGGGGCAGCGGCAGCTCGGCGACCACCTCGAAGCCACCGCTGGGCCGCGGCCCGACGCGGAGGAGCCCACCGGCGGAGTGCGCGCGCTCGCGCATGCCGATGAGTCCGTATCCGCCGCCGGGGGAGGGGGCCGGGCGCGTGGTCACGGCTCGGCCGGTGCGACCGTCATCGGTGTCGTTGGAGACGCTGAGGCGGAGCTGCTTCGAGGTGTAGGCGAGGCAGACCTCGGCGGTGCGGGTGACCGCGTGTTTGGTGACGTTGGTGAGGGCCTCCTGCACGATGCGGTACGCCGTGAGATCCGCGCCGGCGGACAGCGGGCGAGGCTGCCCCTCGCTGGTGACGGTCACCGTGAGCCCCGCGTACTCGAACGAGGCGGCCAGCTCGGGGAGTCGAGCGAGCCCCGGCGTGGCGTCGACGGGTTCGTCCTCCTCGCCCTCCGCGCGCAACAGCCCTACGGTGGCCTTGAGCTCGCGAAGGGCCGAGGCGGTGGTGCCGGAGAGTTCGGCGACGAGCCGCTCCGCCTCCTCGGGCTGGGGCCGTACGAACCGGCCCACCGCGGTGGCCTGGAGGTTGGCCAGCACGAGGTGATGGGCCACGACGTCGTGCAGGTCCCGCGCGATCCGCATCCGCTCCTCGGCGACCCGCCGCTTGGCCTCCTCGTCCCGGGTCCGCTCGGCATGCTCGGCCCGCGCCTGCACCGCCTCCAGATAGGCACCGCGCAACCGCGTCACGGTCCCGAGCGAGGTCGGCAGCAACAGCCAGGCCGTCGGCCCGATCAACTTCAGCACCAACGGTTCCCCGTCGGGCCCCGCGACCAGCCCCGTCGCCACCAGCATCGCGATACCGCCGATGGTGAAGGAGTTGGCCGTCCTGCGGTTCGTCCGCACCGCGAGCGAGTACAACGCGACCATCAGCGGCGCGAGCAGCAGAACGGTGAGCAGATACCCGAGCGCGCACGCCGCTGTCGCACACAGGAGGGTCACCACCACCGTCGTACGCGGACGACCGCGCCGCCACAGCAGAGCCACGCAGGAGATTCCGGCCAGGAACACCCCCGGCCACCACGGCGCCCCCAGCCCCTGCCCGGGCCACGCGATCAGACTGCCGGGGAACGAGCAGGCGAAGAGGGCGGTGGCGAGGGCCGCGTCGATGGCTCGGCGGAGGGTGTGGGGGCTGGAATCGGCCGCGGAAGACGTCGTCGACGGGCTCGGGCCCGGTGCCGGGCCCGGTGCCGGGGCTGTGGGAGGAGTTCTGGAGGGATCCATGGTGGGGGTCCTGTCCGGGTCGACGTCTGTGGCTGTGCCGGTATCGGGGCCGGTATCGGGGCGGGGTGGGTGCCGGTGTCGGCCCCGGCAGCCCGCAGCGGGCGAAGGAGGAGAGGGGGCCCCGGGGCCGCGGGAGCCGCGGGCGTTGCGGGAGCCGCGGGGAACTGGGGCGCGTCGTCCATGGCGGTCTCCGTCCGCTCCTTGTGTCGCGGCTCGGGCGAGTGCGTCACTAATTTGCTTAACTCACTCAACTATATGAACATTGCTTGAGTTAGGCAAGTACTACGTTGGGAGTACGTTCGGAGTGCGGCCGCAGTAGGTGCGTGGGGCTACTCGATCGGGACGGCCTGGCCGGTGACCCGGGTGCGGGGGTCCTGGGGGGACACGTCAATCCGGAGGTCGCTGGGGCGGCCCATGTCCTCGCCCTGGCGGATCGTGACGATGGTCGGGGCGGTGACCAGGCCGAGGGTGCGGAGGTAACCGCCGAAGGCCGCCGCCGCCGCGCCCGTCGCCGGGTCCTCCACGACACCGCCCACGGGGAACGGGTCCCTGGCGTGGAAGTGTTCCGGGGACTCGCGCCACACCAGGTGGACGGTCGTCCAGTCGTGTCGCCGCATCACCTCGGCGAGGCCGTCGAAGTCGTAGTCCAGGTCCGCGAGGCGTGCGCGGGAGCCGGCGGCCAGGACCAGGTGGTCGTTGCCGCCGAAGGCCACGTGCGGCGGGAGCGCCGGGTCGAGGTCGTCGGGGGACCAGCCGAGGGTCTTCAGGGCCGCGTCCAGTTCGGGGGCCGTGGCGGGGCGGGAGCGGGTCGGGACACTGGTCAGGGTGGCGCGGGCCGAGCCGTCGGTGGCGTCGACCGTGGTGGCGACGGGGATCTCGCCCGCGAGGGTGTCGAGGAGGATCTCGCCGGGACCCAGCCGCTCGGCGAGCGCCACGGCCAGGGCGACGGTCGCGTGCCCGCAGAAGGCCACCTCGGCGAGCGGGCTGAAGTAACGCACCCGGAACCGGCGCGCGGTCTCGTCGGCGGCGGTGACGAAGGCCGTCTCCGAGTAGCCCACCTCGGCGGCGATCGCGAGCATCGTCGCGTTGTCCAGCCCGGAGGCGTCGAGCACTACCCCGGCCGGGTTGCCGCCCGCCGGGTCATGGGTGAAGGACGAGTAGCGCAGGGTCTCGGGGCGCGGCGTCCCCGCGGACGGCTCGGAGTGGTCCATGGGGCTCGTTCCGTTCCGGTCGTTGGTCATGGCTCCACGCTGTCACCGCGAGGTGATCGCGTCCAACCCTGCTCACGTGTATCCGCGAGGACGGGGCCGGCGCTCAGCGTGATCGCTGGGGTGGGGGCAGGGCGCTCAGGGCCTCCGGCGGGATGGTGTGGTCGAGGAGGTGGAGGGGGGCCGGGCGGACTCCGGCGGCTTCGGCGGCGTCCCAGTGGGCGAGGGCGCGGGGGAGGTCGACCAGGCCGTGGATCAGGGGCAGTTCCGCACCGGAGGCCGGGTCGGTGAGGTGGGCGTGGAGGAGGGACTCCAGGCGGCAGGAGGCGAGGGTGCCGGGGAGGTGGAGGGCGAGGTGGTGCTGGGTGCGGGCGGTGGCGTGGCCGGTGAGGGCGGCGGCCGGCAGGTCCGGTGACAGGTGCGTCTCGGTGGAGTCCAGGGCCAGCAGGCCGCCTCCGACGATCAGTACGTCCTGGTCGTGCCGCATACGGTCCAGGGCCCGCGCGGTGTCGAAACAGTGCGGGAAGGAGTCGTCCACGACGATCGTGCCGGGGCGCAGCCGGTCGACGTCCAGCAGCGTCGTCGGGCCGCCGCTGACCGCCGTGACGATGAGGTCGGCCGTCCCGTAGACCTCGGCGGGGAGGGTCCGGGTGTCGGCTGACTCGACGACCTGTACGGCCATGGTCGGGTGGTCGGCCGACAGCTCGGCGGCCAGGTGCTGGAGGCGGGGAGCGCTGCCGGGCACGTCGCAGAGCAGGAGTCGGGCCGGTGGGCGGGGGCTGCGGGCCAGGAGCAGGCGCAGCGACGACGTGCCGATGGAACCGCAGCCGACGACGGCGAGGGTGAGTTCGGCGAGGTCGCGGTCGGTTGCCGTGAGGGCGGTGCGGACGGTTTTGACCACGGCGACGGTCGTTGTCGCGTGGCCGGTGGTGAGTCTTGTGGGCCTGGCCGAGTTCTCCCGGAGGACGTCGTAGCCGTAGCCGGTGAGGGACGGGATCATGCCGGCCAGGGAGACGCAGCGGGCGCCGAGGGACGCGGCGTGGTCCACGGCGTGCGCGGTCAGGGAGGCCAGGGTGGTCGGGTTGCCGGTGGGGAGCGGGCCGGTCAGTTCGTCGGCGAAGAGCGGGAGAGAGACGAAGCCGGATCTGCCCAGGGGCGTGGTGATGCTCTCCAGGAGTCTGGCCCTGCCGTCCGGGAAGAGGAGGGCGCGGATCTGTTCACGGCTGGGGGCCGCGTGCGGGGGGAGCCCGGCGAAGGCGGCCAGGTGGTGAGGGGCGGGGAGGTAGCCGATGAGGGCCGCGTCGAGGGGAGGGGCGGAGGGGGCGGAGAAGTCGTCGCGGCGCGGGGATTCCTCCGGATCCTCCAGCCGGCCTCTCAACTCCCTTGTGAAATGGGAGAGTTCGTCGGCCGTGAGGGCGGTCGCCGACGCGCGGGCCGTGACGCGTAGACCTTCGCCGTTCGGGGAGGGGCGTACGGCCAGGAAGACGTCGGTGCCCACCGGTGGCGGGGCGAGCTCGGTGTCGGTGTCGTCGGACTGCAGGGTCAGGGCGGTGTCGGGGGGCGTGCCGAGGGCGGTGAAGTCGAGGAAGGTGAAGAAGAACTGGGCGGTACGGGGCAGGCCTTGGGGCGTACGAAGGTCCAGGGGGCCGGCGGTGCGGGCCGCGATCGACTCCGTGGCGATACGACGGAGGTCCTCGTCGAAGTCGAAGTCGAAGTCGGAGGCGGGGGCGGAGACAGGGACAGGGACAGGGACAGGGGTGAGGGCAGGGCGTAGTGCCACCGCCTCGGCGAAGGGGCCGAAGACGCGGTGTGCGTCCCGCGTGGTCTCGTCCCTGCCGGTGACGGCCAGGCCGAGGACCAGGTCGCGGCGGCCGGTGAGGGTGGTGAGGGCGCGGTAGTACGCGGTGAGGACCGGGGCGTGGAGCGTGGTGCCGGCGGTCTGGGCGAGGCGGCGTAGGGCGTGGGTGCGGTCGGCGGCGAGGGCGAAGGTCGTGGTGTGGAAGGCGGGGGTGGTGCCGTCGGGGTGGGGTCTGCGTAGGGCGGGTGGGGTGTAGGGGGTGAGGTGGCGGGCGCGGTACGCCTCGGTCTCTGGGGTCGTGGGCTGTGGGGGCGCGGCGCGGTGGAGTGCGTGATCGCGGAAGGTGGCGTGCAGGGGCTCCAGGCCGTGGGGGAGGCCGCGCTCGAAACGGCCGTACACGGTGAGGAGTTCGCGGGTGAGGAGGGCCGCGCTGTAGCCGTCGCCGATGAGATGGTGGGCGTGGACGAGGAGAACGTGTTCGTCCGGCGCGACGGTGAAGAGGCGCAGGCGCAGCAGGGGCCAGGCCCAGGGTTCGAACCGGCGGTTCGCCTCCTCCGTGACCCGCTGTTCCAGCAGGTCGGGGTGGGCCAGGGTCTCCGTCTCCACGGGGAGCCGCAGCGAGGCGGGGAGTTCCTGCTGTACGGGTGGGCGGGCGCCGGCCGGGAAGACCGTGCGGAGCATGGGGTGCCGGGCCATGAGGACGTCGACGGCCCGTTGGAACAGGCCGGGGTTCAGGGGGCCGTGGACACGGAAGCGGGCCAACCAGGCGGGGCTGACGCCGGGTGTGCCGGATATGCCGGATGTGCTGGATGAGAGGGCGTCGGCGAGGAGGAAGCCCTGTTGGGAGGGGGTGAGGGGGTAGGGGGTCAGGGCGTGTTCGGTCTGCCGGCTCTCGGGTGGAGCGGTGGTGGCGGTGGTGGCCGTGGTGGCGGTGGCGGCGGTGGCGTCGATGGTTGCCGCCAGGGCCGTCAGGGTGCGGTGCGTGTAGATGGCGGTCGGGCGTGGCAGTGCGGGGCGTTCGTGGCGTAGGCGGGAGAACAGTTCCAGCACGGTGATGGAGTCGCCGCCGAGTGCGAAGAAGTCGTCCTGTCGGCTGATCTCGGACTCCGGTACGTCCAGCAGCTCGGACCAGGTGCGCGCCAGCAGCTGTTCGGTGGGGGTCGCGGGAGGCGTGCGCGGGGGTTCGGCCGGCGTGGCTCCGCTGTGGGGAACGAGGCGGTTGCGGTCGATCTTGCCCGTGCCGGTCAGGGGGAGGGCCGGGAGGGCGTGGACGCGGGCGGGGAGCATGTACGGGGGCAGGGTGCGGGAGAGGAAGGCGCGCACCTCGCGGGGGTCGAGCTCACGGGAGTCGAGGGTGTGCGTGCCGGTCCTGGGCTCGACGTACGCCTCCAGTCGTCCGTCGCGCAGTAGTACGGCCGCGCGGGCCACGCCCGGGTGGGTGAGCAGGGCGGCCTCGATCTCGCCGAGTTCCACGCGGTGGCCGCGGACCTTGACCTGGTCGTCGAGCCGGCCCAGGAACTCCAGTACCCCGTCGGCCATGCGGCGGACGCGGTCGCCGCTGCGGTACCAGCGGCGGCCGTCCCGTTCGGTGAACGCGGCGGCGGTGAGGTGGGGGTCGCCCAGGTAGCCGGGGGTGAGGCCGGTGCCGGCGATGAGGAGTTCGCCGGGTTCGCCGGGGGCGCGTTCGTGTCCGTCCTCGCCGATCACGGTCAGTTCGGTGCCGGCGATCGGGTGGCCGATGGGGAGGTGGCGTACGTCGTCGGCCGGGCGGGTGTCGATGATGTGGCAGGTGGCGTTGATGGTGGTTTCGGTGGGGCCGTAGAGGTTGGCGATCCGGTGGGGGTGTGGGGGGCGCGGGCTGTCGTCGGCGGTGCCGGTGCCGGTGCCGAGGAGGTCGAACCAGCGGCGTACGTGGGCGGCGGGCAGGGCCTCGCCGCCCACGTGGACCCAGCGCAGGGCGGAGAGGTCGGGGGTCGTGCCGTTCTGCCGGGTGCGTTCCTCGGCGGCGGTCAGCAGGCGTTCCCACAGCGTCGGGACCGAGCTCCACACCGTGATCCGGTCCGTCACGACGCGGTCGAGCAGGGCCTCGGGGTCGCGCAGCAGGTCGCGGGAGAGGGTGTGCACCGTGGCGCCGACCAGCAGCGGGGCCAGCAACTGCCGTACGGAGGCGTCGAAACAGACCGACGCGGTCTGTGCGAGCCGGTCGCCCGGGCCGTAGCCGAAGGTGGCCAGGGACCAGTCGAGGTAGTTCGTCATCGACCGGTGGGTGATGGGGACGGCCTTGGGGCGGCCTGTCGAGCCGGAGGTGAAGATGACGTAGGCGATGGCCTCGGGTGCGGGGCGGGGGTGCGGAGTGTGGGTGGGTGCGGGGGCGTCGTTCTCCGGGTCGGCGGTCGGTGGGGTGTCGGCCGGCTCGGACACGGGGACCGGTGTGATGCCGTCCAGGCCGGTGGCCGCCTCGTGGGTCACCGGGTCGCAGACCAGTACGCGAACTCCCGTACGGGACAACTGATCCCGGTGCCGGGCGGCGGGATGGGTGGCGTCCAGAGGTACCCAGCCGGCGCCCGCGCGCAGGATGCCGACGACTCCGGTGACCGTGTCCGTGCCACCCGGTTCGGTGAGGAGTCCGACCAGGTCGCCGGGGCGTACGCCGTGGGCGCGCAGACGGGTGGCGAGGGCGGCGGAGGCGGTGTCGAGGGCGGCGTAGGTGAGCGTGGTCCGGCCGCCGGTGTCGACGGCGATGGACCGTGGCGTGGCGCGGAACCGGTCGCACAGGCGGTCCACGATTCCGCCGCTGTCCACGCTGTCCACGCTGTCCGCCTTGTCTGCGGCGTCCGCGCCGTGCGTGACGGCGATCGGGGCGGCTGAGGGGGCCGTGACGGCGATCGGGGTGGCTGAGGGGGTCCTGACGGCGATCGGGGTGATTGAAGGGCCCGTGACGGCGGCGCGCAGTTCGGTGACGTACTCGTCGGCGAGGCGGCGTACGGTCTCGGCGCGGAAGAGCCGGGACGGGTAGTTCCACGACAGGCGGAGGGCGGCGTCGGCCTCCCAGCAGAGGAGGCCGAGGCGGGTGGCGGCGGAGGCGGTGGCCGCGGCCGTCGGGGTGACGGTGACCGGCCAGTCCGGGCCGTGGACCACCGGGAAGCGGGCGAAGCTGAACCCCGCCTCGGCCGCCGTGCGCGGTGCCGTGTCCGTGGCGGGTCGGAGTTCGGACAGCAGCCGGGCGAAGTCGGTGCTGCTCAGGGTCGCGTGGGCCTCGGCCTCACCCCAGATCCGCCGCAGCCGGTCGGCGAGCGCGGTGACCGGTTCGTCGGGGTCGACGTCCACGAACACCGGCAGCGTGTCGGCCAGCGGCCCCACCAGACGGTCGATGCCGACGATCGGCAACTCCCGCCGGGACCGCGCCACATTGACCGCGACGGCCCGTCGCCCGCTCCACCGCGCCAGACAACGGCCGTACACCGCCAGCAGCAGGTGGAACAACGAGACCCCGTGCCGCGCGGCGGTCTCGCGGAGTGCGGCGGTCAGTGCCTCGTCGATGCCGGTGCGGTGGTGGGTGAGGGGCGGGGCGGGGGGTGCTTCGGGGTCGCCGTCGTACGGCAGGGAGAGGGGTGGGGATGGGGTGGCGGCGGTGTGCTCGGCCAGGCGGTCGCGCCAGTAGCTCTGGTCCTGTGCGTACGCCCGGGACTGGCGTTCGGCGGTCACGGCGGCTGCGTAGTCGGCGAACTCGGCCTGGTAGAGGGGGAGTTGGGGGCCATTATGCCCGCGCTCCAGGGCCGTGTAGAGCGACCAGAGTTCCTCGGCGAGGAGCTTGAGGCTGAAGCCGTCGGCGGCGGCGTGGTGGACGACCAGGAGTAGGTGGGCGAGATGTGCGTCGTCAGGATCGTGGACGAGGACGGCTCGTACCGGGTCCTCCGTCGTCAGGTCGAACGGGCGGTTGCAGAGGTCCTGTTCCAGCTCCCGTAGGTCGTGTGGTTCCCGTACCTCGTACCAGCGGGGTGCCGTGTCCACGGGGCCGGCGGGTGCGGCGTACTGGCGTGGGCGCGCGCCGCCGTCCCCGGTGATGCGCATACGCAGCATGGGGTGGCGGGCGGCGAGGCGGGCGAGTGCCCGGCCGAGGAGAGCGGTGTCGAGGGGGCCGCTGATGCTCTGGCGTACGTAGCCGTAGGCGGTGATGCCCTCGTGGAGGGTTTCGGTGGTGTGGAAGGCGAGTTGGAGAGGGGTGAGGGGGAGGGTGAGGGGGTGGCGGTCTCCGGCTGTGGCCGTCGGCGTGGAATGCGGTGTGGGCGTCGGATTCGGTGTCGGCGGGGTGGTGGTGGCCAGGTGGGTGGCCAGTTCGCCGATCGTGCGGTGCTCGAAGAGGAGGGTGGCCGGGAGGGGCCGGCCGAGTTCGCGTTCCAGGCGGCGGGCGAGGTCGACGGCACTGAGGGAGTCCAGGCCGAGGGCGAGGAACTGTTCGTCGTCGCCGATGTCCTGCGGGGAGCGGTGCAGGGCTTCGGCGAGGAGACGGCGTATGAGGGTGGTGACGTGGGACTGGGACGTCCCGCTCAGGCCGTCAGCGCGCCGAACGGGCTGCTGGGGGCGGGCCGTTGTGTGACCCGTAGTGGGCGTGGGCGTGGGCCTGGGCGTGGTGGAGTCGGTGGCCGTGGGAACGGGCGTCGGGGCAGCGGCGCCCACGCCGGTCACCAGCACGTGCGCCGTGTCCAGGCCGAGCGCGGCGTGGAGACCTGCGAGGGCGGCCCGTGCGGTCATGGGGGTGAGTGCGAGTGCGAGTGACGGCCCGTGTGACCGGAGTCGGGTGTGCGGGGCTGTCCCGCTTGCCAGGCCCGTGTCGGTGACGGGGCCGAAGGCGATCGTCCGCCAGGGGCGGCCGGCGGCGCGTTCGGTGGTGGCGAAGGCGTCGAGGAAGGAGTTGGCGGCGACGTAGTCGCCGAGGGCCCCGGCGAGGCCGGGAAGTACGGCGGAGACGGACGAGAAGGCGACGCATACGGCGTTGTCGTGGCCGTGCCGGCGCAGTGCTTCGGCGAGGAGGGCCGTGCCGCGCACCTTCGCGGCGAGTACGGCCTCGATCTCGTCGTCCGGCTTGCCGCGCAGGCTGCCGGGGCGGACCGTACCCGCCGCGTGGAACATCGCGTCCAGGGGTGGCAGGCCGGCAATGAGTTCGTCGACGTCGTCCGCGTCGCCGACGTCGGCCGCCTCGTAGCGGGCGCGGGCGCCGAGGGCGCGCAGTGCGGTGAGCAGGGCGCGGGGTGGGGTGGGGGTACGGCCGGTGAGGACGAGGGTGGGGGTGCCGCGTTCCGCGAGGTCACGGGCGAGTGCGGAGCCGAGGCCGCCCGCGCCGCCGGTGATCAGGTAGGTGCCGTTCGGGGGCAGGGGCGGTGCCGGGGAGGCCGTCGGGGTGGGGGTTACGGCTGTGCGGGCGAGTCGGCGGCCCGTTCGCCAGGCGACGGTGCCGCCCCCGCCGGGGCCGGGAGGCGGGGTGGCACTCAACTCCCGCTCCAGTACGTCGAGTTGGGCTTCGGGTGTGTCCAGGGAGGACAGGTCGACGCTCAGGGAGGTGAGTCCCGGGTGTTCCTCGGGGAGGGCCAGGGCGAAACCGTGCAGGAGGGCATGGGCGGGGCGGGGGCGGGTGGCGGTGTCGCCGCTGCCGGTGCTGTACGCGTTCTCCGTGACGAGCAGCAGGCGGGTGGGGGGCGTGCCGAGCGACGGCGGCTCCTCGTGCGGGGTGGGGGGCGTGCCGAGCGAGGGCAGCACCTCGCGCAGGGCGGAGACGGCGGTGCTGGTCTCCGACTCCGGGCCCGTGGTGTCACCGGCGAACCAGAGCACGGCTTCCGGGGCGGTGGCCGCCTTCTCGGCCTCAGCCGGGGCTTCGGACCGGCCCAGCGTCGGCGTCGGCTCCGGCTCCGGCCCAGGCCCGAGCACCGTCACTCCGCGCCCGGTGAGCCGGTCGGTGAGGGCTCGTCGGAGGGGGGTGTCGGCGCCGGTCAGGCGTACGACTCGGGGGCCGGGGGCGGCGGTCAGGGGAGCGTCGCGCCAGAGGAGGGGCTGCGGGGTGGGTATGTCGTCGGGAGAGGGGAGCGTCGTACGCGGCGCAGGTGTCGTACCGGGCACGGGTGCGGTGTCGAGGCGCTCCGGCCAGTGGTGGCCGCGCTGGAACGGGTACGTGGGGACGGGCACCCGTCGCCGTACCGTGCTCCGGGCCGGAGACGTCGGGGACAGCGGGGCCCCACGGGTCCAGAGCCGGCCGACGGTTTCGAGCAACGCCCCTGCTCCGGCGCCGGACCCCGGACCGTCCGAGGCGGTGGGCAGTGATGGCAGCGCGGGCAGGACCGCCACGTCGGAGGGGGTGACGCCGGGATGTGTGGTGGCCGTCGCGTGGATCGGGGCGGAGAGTGAGGCTCCGGGGCCGAGTTCGACGAACGTGTCGTAACCCTCGTCGAGGAGCCGGGCGACGGCGGTGCCGAAGCGGACGGGGCGGATGGCATGGTCGCGCCAGTAGCCGGAGCCGGGGGTCAGGTCGGGGCCCCACTGACCGGTCACGGTGCTCAGCATCGGGACGGTGGCCGGGTGGACGGTCAGGGCCTTCGCCGCGTTGTGGAGGGGGTCGAGTACGGGGTTCAGCATCGGGGAGTGGAAGGCGTGCGAGACGCGCAGGCGCCGTGCGGCCACGCCCCGGGCGGTGAGGACCGCGACCGCCCGGTCGACGGCCTCCGTCTCGCCCGCAAGCACCACCTGCGTGGGTGAGTTGACGGCGGCCACGGAGAGCGCGCCGGCGGATTCGGCGACCACGGCGGCGACGGTGTCCTCGTCACCCCGTACGGCCGCCATGGCGCCGGGCGCGGCGAGGCCGCCCACCAGGCGTCCGCGTTCGGCGGCGAAACCGACCGCCTCGGCCGGCGGCAGAGCTCCGGCGACGCACGCGGCGGTGATCTCGCCGACGCTGTGCCCCACGACCGCGTCCGGCGCCACACCCCACGCGGCCAGCTGCCCGGCCAACGCCACCCCGAACGCGACCAGCAGCGGCTGCGTCACTTCCGTCCGGGCCAGGGCGGCGGGGTCGGCGTCCTCGTCCAGACACCAGGCGGCCAGGCTGCGGCCGAGAACCGGCCCGGTGAGGGACGATGCCTCGTCGAGGACGTCACGGAACACGGGGGCGGATCGGTACAACTCCCGCCCGAGGGCGGGCCGTTGGACCCCCTGGCCAGGCAGAACGAACACCGTGCGGGGCCGAGCCCGTACGGGTTCCAACGCGCCGCTCGCGCTGCCCGTGCCGCTCGCGCTGCTCGCGCTGCTCGCGCTGCTCGCGCTGCCCGCGCTGCCCGCGCTGCCCGCGCCGCTCGCGCTGCCCGCGCCGCTCGCGCTGCCCGCGCTGCCCGTGCCGCTCGCGCTGCCCGCTTCGCCCGTGCCGATCGCGCTGCCCGCGCTGCCCGTGCCGCTCGCGCTGCCCGCTTCGCCCGTGCCGATCGCGCTGCCCGCGCTGCCTGCGCTGCCCGTGCCGATCGCGCTGCTCGCGCTGCCCGCGCCGACCGCAGCGATTGCATTGACTGATCCGACCGCTTCGAGCCGCTCCGCGAGGTCGCCCTCCGCCACCACGGCCAGCCGGTACGGCCCCTCGTCACGGGCGGTGTTGACGGTGGCGCACACGTCCCCCTCGTCCAGTTCGGGGTGGGCCCGCAGATACGCGGCCAACTCGGCGGCGGCGACGTGCAGAGCGCCGGCGGTACGGGCGGAGAGGGTCAGGAGGTGCGGGCCGTCGGCGGTCCGGGGTATCGCGGTGGCTCCGGTCGCCGTCGCCCCCACTGCTCCACTCGCCGCTCCCACCGCCCTCCTCGGCGCCTCCTCCAGAACCGCGTGCGCGTTGGTGCCGCCGAAGCCGAAGGAGTTGACGCCGGCGATCAGCGGGCGGCCCTCCGCGTCGGTCCAGTCCTCGTGCTCGGTGACCAGGCGGAAGCCGGGGGCGGTGTGTGCGAGGAAGGGGGCGGGCGGGTCGGAGTGGGGCGAGGGCGGGAGCCGGCGGTGGGAGAGGGCGAGGGCGACCTTGACGAGGGCGGGCATGCCGGCCGCGTTGAGGAGGTGCCCGAGGTTCGCCTTGACCGAACCGAGCCGGCGCGGGACCCCGTCGGCGCGGGGCGGGAACGCCTGGCCGAGCGACTGCGCCTCGACGGGGTCGCCGATCGGCGTACCGGTGCCGTGCGCCTCGACGTACGACACGTCGGCCGGATCGACGCCGCACTCCTCGTACGCCCGGGCGATCACCTCGCGCTGACCGCGCGGTGTGGGGGCGAGCAGGCCGAGCGAGCGGCCGTCGTTGTTCACCGCCGTACCGCGTACGAGGGCGAGGACCGGGTCGTCGGCGGTGCGGGCGTCGTCGAGACGGGCGAGGACGATCGCGGCGCCGCCCTCTCCCGGTACAAAACCGTCCGCGTCGGCGGCGAACGCGCGACACCGGCCCGTCGGCGACAGCGCGCCCGTCGCTTCGAGGAGGCGGTGGCCGGTCGGGGTCAGGCCCAGGTTGACACCGCCGACCACCGCGAGGTCGCACTCGCCGGACAGCAGGCTGCGCCGGGCCAGGTGCAGGGCGACGAGGGCGGAGGAGCAGGCCGTGTCGACGGCCAGGGCGGGGCCGTTCAGGTCCAGTACCTGGGAGACCCGGGCGGCGATCAGGTTGGGGAGGTTGCCGGTGAGGGCGGCCGGGTGGCGGGCGAGGTCCCCGTCGCCGGCCTCGGCCAGGATCTCGCGGTACCCGCTGTCACCGGCCGCCGCGAAGACCCCGACCCTGCGGCCGGCCCGCCGGGGCCCCGCGTACCCGGCACGCTCCAACGCCTCATGCGCCAGCTCCAGAAAGACCCGCGCCTGCGGGTCGGTCGCCCGCGCCTCCGCCTCGTCCATGCCGAAGACGCCGGCGTCGAAGGCGGCGGGGTCGGGGAGGAAGGAGCCCGAGCGGGGCCCGTCCTCCCCCCGGCCCCGGGGCAGGTCGCCGACGGTGTCACTACCGGCCGTGAGCAACTCCCAGAAACCTTCGGGCGTCTCGACCCCGGGAAACCGGCAGGCGACGGAGAGAACGGCGAGAGCACCGACGGGACCGGCGGGACCGGCGGCGGCACAGGGATCGGTGGTCACCTCACCCGCACCCCGACCCCCCTCCCCCAACAACCCCAGCACATGCCCGGCCAACCCCACCACCGTGTCGTGATCCCGCAGAGCGCTCGGCTCCACCGTCACCGAGAAGACGTCCTCCAACCCGGCGAGCACAGCCATCGCCTTGAGCGAGGACCCCCCGAGGTCGAAGAACCGCTCCCGAAGCCCCACTTCGGACACGGGCACTTCAAGCACACGTGCCCACACCCCCCGTACCGACTCCTGAACCTCACGCAGCGAACGGGGAACGACCCCTCCCATCGCCGCCGTTCCGCCCGCCACCGTGGCCGCCGCGTCGACCCAACGCCCCTCGACAGCCGCGTACCCCCCGGCCTCGAAGCGCCCCCGCAGCACCCCCCGGCGCAGTTTCCCGCTGGTGGTCCGGGCGAACGCCCCCGGCGGCAACGGCAGTACCCGTACGTCGTCGTGGCCGAGAACCTCCCGCAGTCGCCCGGCGGCGGCGCGGAGCACCGGCGCGGCGGCCGAGGGGGCGGGCCGTGCCCACTGCACGAACGCGACGACCCGCTCACCCCCGCCGTCCGGATCGGTGGACCCCACGACCGCCACGGCCCCCGGCGGCAGCCCCGGCGTCGAGGCGACCGTCTCCTCCAGGTCGGACGCGTGGAACGTACGGCCGTTGACGAACACCACGTCCTTGTGGCGCCCGGTGACGCACAGCCGTCCGTCCCGCAGGAAGCCGAGGTCACCGGTACGCAGCCAGCCGTCGCCCCCGAACGCGTCCGCGCTCGCCTCGGGCGCCCGGTGGTACCCGCGCCCCAACTGCGGCCCCCGCACCTCTACATGCCCGACCCGCAGCTCACCCACCACGACCCCGGATTCATCGGTGATCCGGACCTCGCATCCCTCCACCGGCCGCCCCAGGTCCATCAACTCCACGGCGTGCGGCCCCGGTTCGGTCTCCAGCACCCGACCCCGGCCGAGCGCGGCCCGGTCCAGCACCAGCGGCGCCGCGGTCTCGCCCAGCGGCGGTACGGTCACCGCGAGGGTGGCCTCGGCCAGGCCGTACACCGGCAGCGGGGCGCGCGGATCCAGCCCCGCCGGGGTCGTCCGGGCCGTGAACTCCCGCCAGACGCGCGGGGCGATGGGCTCGGCGCCGACGAGCAGCAGGCGTACGCAGCCGAGGTCGAGGCCGGTGAGCGCGGTGGCCGGGACGCGGCGTACCGCGAGGGCGAGCGCGAAGTTCGCGGCCGAGAGGAGGGTCGCGCGGTGGCGGGCGACGGCCTCGAACCACAGGGCGGGCCGCTTGGCGAACGACAGCGGCTCGATCCGTATCTGCTTCAGGCGCGCGGCCATGGGGACGAGATGCGTGCCGATGAGACCCATGTCGTGGAAGTACGGCATCCAGGTCGCGATCACATCGTCCGAGGTGATCGCCATCGCGGCGCGGATCTGGCGGAGGTTGGCGAGGACGCCGGCGTGGGTCAGCTCCACGCCCTTGGGGGCGCCGGTGCTGCCGGAGGAGAACTGGAGGAAGGCGATGTCGTGAGGGGCGGGGCGGGGAAGGTGCTGCGGCGGGCGGCCGCGACGGAGTTCGTCCAGCCGCAACACCCGTACGTTGCTGGTGAGTTGACTGCCCGGCCCGTCGCTCATGTCGGTGCCGGTGCCGGTGCCGGTGCCGGTGCCGGTGGCGGTGGCGGTGTCGATGACGACGGGGGCCGTGGCCTCGTCCACCACCATGGGCGGCCTGCCGAGGAGTTCCCACACCGGGCCGATCCGGCGCGGCTCCGGGGCGAGGGGGACGGGTACGGCTCCCGCCGCCAACGCGCCCCAGAACATCGGCTGGAAGGCGTCACCCCGGTCGGCGATCAGCGGCAGCGGGGTGCCCGGTGTCACGCCGGCCGCTGTCAGACCGCCCGCCACGCGCAGTGCGTCGTCGCGGAGTTCGGCGAAGGTGACCGTGTGCTCGCCGCCGTCCCCCCGGACGTGCACGACGGTCTGGCCGGGAGCCTCGCCCGCCGCCCCGAGCAGCACGTCCAGCAGCGTCGACGCCGCTCCGCCGTTCACACCCTCATTCGATCTCTCCACCGTCCGGACCCTACAAGTCGGCTCGTACGGAGGGTCCGTCGCCGCCGGGCGCCCGCGTGTCCGAGCCAACTGGACGACCGGATCCGGCGGACCGGATGCGACCGCCCAGCATGCTCAGCCATGGCGATGTTCGTATACCTGACCTCGGGGAGGGGTGGTTCGCCGACTCGGACGCGTCGCGACCGTACGGCGTCCGCCCCACCCCAACTGGGCCCCCGAGCCCCCTTCTACGTCCAGCTGTGCGCCACATCCACGACCAGGCGGTCGGGAAGCTGGATCACCCGGAACGGCAGGCGGGCGCGGATGCCGACGCCGATCTGGGTCTCGCCCTCGAAGCTGCCGGCGAAGCGGGTGTCACGGAACGTGCGGTACCCGGAGATGTTCACGCCGGGCAGGGGCTTGGCCACCTTGCCCGGGTACGCGACGCCGCCGGTCTCGGGGTCGTAGCTCGGCGCGGCGACCCGGATCTCGAGGATGGCCCCGCCGATCACCGGGATGGGGTCGCCGGAGCCGGACTGGTGCAGCTGGTCGACGTACTGGACCCAGTAGCCGAGGCTGTCGCCGCCGTCGGGGACGTCGAACACGATGCGGTCGAAGCAGTCGTGCCGGCCGGTCCTGATGTCCGCCAGCGCCACCGCACCGCTGTCGGGGCTGCCCTTGACGCCGCTGCCCCACCCTGTCGGGCAGGCCGCCGCGGCACGCGCGGCACCCCCCGGCGCCGCACTCGCGGTGGCCGCCGCCGTCCCTATCGCGGTCCCCGCGAGCGCGAGTGCCAGAACCGCCGCTCCGATTCGTCGCATGTTGTCCCCCTTGGTGAAGCAACGCTGATGTAGCGCTGGTATTAGGTGAGACGACCGGATATGGCGGAAGGTTGTACTCCGGTTCGGCGGAAGTGTCCCTGGGACGTGACAATCACGACGGCGCCATGCCCCGCGCGATCTCGCGGACCGCGATGATCACGATGGCGCCATGCCCTTCGCCGCGGCCTCCTGGCCACCGCCATCGGTCTCACCGGCCTGCGCCCCCGCCGCCGGGGCACCCCCGTGCCCGACGGGTCCCGGGCCACCTATTTCTGAACCGCGGGGGAGCCGCTCCGCTCGGGGTGGCGGCGGCGGGCCGTCGGGGCGGGGGACGGGACCGTGTGGAGGAGGGGAGCGGTGGTGGGGCGCCCGGTGCCGGTGCCGGGCGATCGGCTCACGTACTGGCTGTGCAGGCTGTCGTCGATCCGCCAGAGGATGCCCGTGGTGCGGCCCGTGGGCGCCGCCGGGTCGAGTCTGGCGGTGAAGGAGGCCAGCCGGTCGTAGAGGGTCCTGGCGCGCGCTCCGGTGGCGGTGAACTCCGAGGCCGTGGCCTCGCGGAGGGCGTCGAGCACGAGGACCAGGTTGTGGCCGGAGAGCCGGACGTCCTGCATGCCGCCGTCGGCCTTGGTGATGCGGCCCGGCGGCAGGTTGGGGTCGGCGGTGAAGTGGGCCGCCCTGGTCGCGGTCGGGCCGACCCGGTCGTACGGGTCGCGTGTGCTCTGGGTCCAGCCGGGCTCCCAGACACCGAACGCCGTGCGGGCCAGGAAGGCCCAGGTGTCCTCGTGGCAGCGCAGGGTGAGGTACGAGACGCCGGCCGCGCGCTGGAGCGTGCCGTTGTGCTGTTCGAGGGCGACCCGGTTCGCGGCGAGGGCGGCCTGGAGAACCACGCGGTCCTCGTCCCGCCAGCGCCGCTCCTGCTCACCGCGCTGAGCCTTGAGATCTCGTTCGAGCTGCTGGTTCTTCGCGTACTGCTCGACGAACGTCCTGAACAACGTCCCGAACGACGTCTTGAATGCCTTCAACGTCTTGAACATGGCGCCTGCTGAGGTCGGGCCGGACATCCTGGAGTCGCGACAAACCTGGTGTCGCAGCGGCCCAACGACGCTCGACAGATCCAGGTCACGCTCGCCGTCCTATTTGTATATCAATGGGCCGACTGCTCTTCTTGCGGCTGCTCCTCGCGCGGCTGCTCCTCGCGCGGCTGCTCTTCTTGCGGCTGCTCCTCTCGCGACCGCGCTCCTCGCGACCGCGCTCGTCGCGACCGCCCCGCCCTCGACCGCATCAGCGGCTGGACGCGCGGGCATGACGCGCGCGGCGCGATCCATGATCCATGTGTCAACTCACCCTGCAATCCGTGCCGTTGAGGTGCGTGATCGCCCTGGGGGACGGCGTGGGGGAGCCACTGTGGAATTCCTGTGGCGGACTGCCTTACGTGTGAGTAGAGCACTAGGGTCTGCCGTATGAACGCACGGCTGGCCCTGCTCAGCACGGTGGATCCCGGCGTCGCGGAGAGCGAGGTCTTCCGGCTGGCGCTCCAGCACGCGGTGGGGGAGCTCGGCGCTCTCGGGGGGATGATCCATCTGAGGGGCCCCATGTCCGCCCTGCGTCTGGTGTCGGTCACCGGCCTCCCGCCCGCCCTCACCCGCCCGTGGGAGATCATCGACCAGGAGGGCCCGCTGCCTCCGGCCCGCGCCCTGCACCAGGGCAGCGGAGTCTGGTCGCCGCTGGGCTCCATGGCCATCGCCTGGCCCGGCACCGGTCTCGCCGCGTTACCGGTCTCGGGTCGCGACCGCACGATCGGCGCGCTCACCGTCCTCACCGGCGACCGGGGCGAACCCACCGGCCTGGAATGGGACTTCCTACGGGCGGTCGTCGACTGGACCGAGGACCGCATGGCGCAGGCGCCGCCGCCAACCGGACCCACCCAGACCGAGCCGAGCGGTGAGCGGCTGCGGCAGGCGCTGAAGGAGGTCAGCGTCGGCTCCTGGGACTGGAACATCCGCACCGGCGACCTGATCTGGGACGAGGCGGCCCTGGAGCTCTACGGCACCAGGCCGGCCGAGTTCACCGGCCAGATCGAGAACTGGATGCGGATCGTCCACCCCGACGACCTCGCCCCGACCCTGGCCGCGGCGGAGCGGGCGATCCGCGATCACAGCGTGTACGAGGCGGAGTACCGCGTACGACGCCTCGACGGCACCTGGGGCTGGACGCAGGCCCGCGGCCGGGCCACCTACGACGAGCACGGCGACCCCCACCGGATGATCGGCGTCGGCTGGGAGAGCAACGAGTCGCGGTCCGCGCGGGACGCGCTCAGCCGGGCCCTGCGGCACATGAGCGACGGTTTCCTCGCCGTCGACGACGACTGGCGGATCACCTTCGCCAACCTGGAGGCGGAACGCACCCTCGGCCTCTCCGAGGAGGAGCTGTTCGGGCGTCTGCTGTGGGACCTGCCCTCCGTGCGCGAGAACCCTGGCCTGGAGAGCCGCTGCCGGGAGGCCGCCGCCGAGGAGAAACCCGCCGGGTTCGACGTACACATGCCGGACCACGACCGCGTCTACCACCTGCGGCTGGTGCCCGGCCCCGACGGCCGCACCATCTACTTCACCGACGTCACCGAGAAACGGCGGCACGAGGAGGAGCGCCGCGACGCCGAGCGCGCGGCCTCCGAACGGGCCCACCGCATCGCCGCGCTGACCGCCGCGCTCGCCAAGGCGACCACCTCGCAGGACGTCGTCGACGCGGTCGCCCTCCGGGTGCTGCCGCCGTTCGCCGCCACCGGCCTCCTCGTCCAGGCCGTCGAGGGCGGCCGGCTCCAGAACGTCGGCGCCGTCGGCTACCCCGCCGAGTTCATCGACCTCGTCAACCACCGCCCCAGAGCGCCGTACGGCCCGGCCTGGGACGCCATCAGCACCGGCACCCCGATCTTCATCTCCTCACCGCAGGAGTACGCCGCGTACGTCCCCCAGCCCGCCGACCTGCCCGCCCGGGCCGGAAAACAGGCCTGGGCGTTCCTGCCGCTGACCGCGTCCGACCACACCTTCGGTGTGTGCGTCGTCTCCTTCGACCGGCCGCGCCGCCTCACCGACGAGGAACGCACCCTCCTCACCGCGATCAGCGCGCTCCTCGCCCAGGCCCTGGAACGCGCCCGCCTCTACGACCTCGAACACACCCGGTCCCGCGAACTCCAGCGCGCCCTGCTCCCCCAGGACCTGCCCGACCTCGCCGCCTGCGAGTCCGCCGCCCGCTACCTCCCGGCCGGGCAGGGCATGGACGTCGGCGGCGACTGGTACGACGTCATCCCGCTCTCCAGCGGCCAGGTCGCCCTCGTCGTCGGCGACGTCATGGGCCACGGCCTGTCCGAGGCCGCCACCATGGGCCGCCTCCGCACGGCCGTCCACACCCTCGCCGACCTCGAACTGCCCCCCGACGAGATCATGAGCCACCTCAACGACATCGTCGGCAACATGGGCGAGGACTCGTACGTCACCTGCCTGTACGCCCTCTACGACTCCACCACCCAGGTCTGCTCCATCGCCCGCGCCGGGCACCCGCCACCGGCCCTGGTCGGCCCCGACGGCACCGTGCGCTTCCCGGAGGTGACCGCCGACCCGCCGCTGGGCGCGGCCGAACCGCCGTTCGAGACGGTCGAGTTGACGGTGCCCGAGGGCAGCCTGATCGTGCTCTACACCGACGGCCTGGTCAAGTCGGCGAAGCGGGGCATGGACGAGGGCATGGCCGACCTGGCCCGCCTTCTGCGCACCGCCCACGAGGACGGCACCGCCGCCGACCTGGAACGCCTCTGCGACACCCTCACGCACGGCCTGCTGCCCGCCGAGCACGCGGCGGCGGACGACGCGGCCATCCTCGTCGCCCGCCTGCACGCCCTGACCGACGACCGGATGGCCTCCTGGTCCCTGCTCGACGACCCGAGGGCCGCCGGGCAGGCCCGCCGCCACGTCCGCGACCAGCTCGCCGCCTGGGGCCTGGACGACCTCGCCCCCACCACCGAACTCCTCGCCAGCGAACTCGTCGGCAACGTCGTACGTCACGCCAAGGGCCCCGTCCGCCTGCGCCTCCTGCACGGCTCCGCGCTGGTCTGTGAGGTCTTCGACGGCAGCCTCACCATGCCCCGAATACGCCGGGCCACCGACACCGACGAGGGCGGCCGGGGCCTCCAGCTCATCACCGCGCTCTCCCAGCGCTGGGGCACCCGCTACACCACCACCGGCAAGTGCATCTGGACCGAACAGTCCCTCACCGGCCCCGACCCGCACCGCGCCCCGCCGCCCGACCCGCCGGCGCACATGTTCCTGATCCCGGAGGACTTCGACGGCGACCTGGACGCGCTGTCCTTCGGAGACCTGGACACCGACTCGGACACCGCCTCGGACACCGACCTGGATACCGCCTCGGACACCGGCTCAGACACCGACCTGGACACCGGCTCGGACACCGACCTGGACACCGACTCGGACACCGACCTGGACACCGACTCGGACCAGGAGAGGGACGGGTAGCGGGGCCGCCCCCGGGCACGTTGTCGCACCACCGGTGGACCACCCGGGCCAGGTCCCCGTACAAGACGGACACGCGGGCCCGCACAAGAACCACGCGTTCCGGACCGTGGACGTGCCGAACCCCGGTGTGCCGGCCGTGAACGGGCGGGCCCACCGGGGTTCGTGTCGGTCGATCAGCTCACGGAGCCGATCAGTCCGCGGAGCCGGTCAGCTCACGTCGCCGATGCGGTCGACGCGCTCGTTGACGCCGTTGCGGAGTTCGCCCAGGGTCGTGCCGGGCGGGGCGACCTTCGGGGTGGAGGACGGCGGCTGGGTCTCGTCCGTGCAGGTGGTGCCGGAGGCCGGGACCTTCAGGTCGACGAGGTAGTTGATGACCGCGTCCGTCGCGCAGGCGCTGCGGCCGAACGCTGTGTGCCCCTCGGCGTCGAACGTCAGCAGTGAGGCGTTGTCGAGCTGCCGGGACAGGGCGACCGCGTCCTGGTACGGGGTGTCCGGGTCACCGGTGGTGCCGAGGACCAGGATCGGCGCCGAGCCCCTGGCCCGGAAGGAGCCGTCGTAGCGGCTGGCCTTCTCGGCGGGCCACTGGACGCACGCGGTGGCGTGCTGGTGGTCGTAGGTCGGCGGACCGAACGCCATGGCCGGGCCCAGCAGCGGCGCCGCCTTCGCGTTGGCCGTGACGTTCCGCCGCAGCTTGCGCAGGCTCTTCGGGTAGTCCTTGTCAACGCACTCGACGACCACGTTCGGGCCGAGGAAGTCGAAGCTGGCCGGGGACGGCGGCCGCAGCAGGAACGAGGTGTTGTCCCGCAGCTGCGCCTTGCGCAGGGCCGCGCCGAGCGAGGGCCAGATGACCTTGCCCTCGTTGATGTTGAACATCAGCCGGTAGACCAGGGTGTAGCCGTTGGCCTTCCCGCCGCTCGCGGTCGTCACGGGGTTCGCGTCGAGATCGCTCTTCAGCTTCTCGAACGCCCCGCGCGGGTCCCCGTCGCCGAAGCCGCAGATCGCCTGGTCGGCGGCGCACCAGTCGAGGAAGCGGCTCATCGAGCCGTCCAGCGCCAGGTACTGGGCACTGTCGTATGCGTAGGGGCGGTTGGCGTACTTGTACGGGTCGTACGCCCCGTCGAGCGTCAGCGCGCGCACCCGCTTCGGGAACAGCGCGGCGTAGACGGTGCCGATGTACGAGCCGAACGACCGGCCGTAGTACGTCAGTTGCTCCTCGCCGAGGGCCTGGCGCAGCAGGTCGATGTCGCGGGCGACGTACTCCGTGCCGACGTACGGCAGCAGCTCGCCCGCGTTGTCCTGGCAGGCCTGGTTGAACTCGGCCGCCTCGCGCAGCGCCGGACCGAAGGCGTCCGGGCCCGGGACGCCCTTGGCGTCGGTGACGGCCTTGGTGTAGCGGGCATCGTCGAAGCAGGTGAGCGCCGAACTGCGGCCGACGCCGCGGACGTCGTAGCCGAAGACGTCGAACGAGTCGCGGAGCGCGGCCGGGAGGCCCGCGTGGTTGTTGCGGACGAAGTCCACGCCGGAGTTGCCGGGGCCGCCGGGCTGCATGAAGAGCGTGCCCTTGCGCTTCGTCTGGTCGGCCGCCTTCTTGCGGACCACCGCGAGCGTGATCGTGCGGCCCTGCGGCTCCCGGTAGTCCAGCGGCACGTCGGCGTTCGCGCACTCGAAGCCGCCCTGGCAGTCGGACCAGGCGAGGGTCGGCACGGGCGGCGGCGGTGTCTTCGACGACTGCGGCTGCTGTGTCGTGTCCTGCGCGGCCATCGCCTGCGTCGCCGTCCCCGTCGCGGCGAGGACGAGCGCGGTCAGCGCGGCCCCGACGAGTCTGAGACGCGAGGAGCGTCTTGGTGCGTGGTGATACGTGGTCATGGGTGGGTGCCCCCCTGGGCTGTTGAATCCCCTGGACCCCACTGGTCGAGGTGGGGTCGGAGAATGTCTAGCTCAAGAGAGGGGAAATTGGCCAGCGAGGTGCCATGTGGCCGACATTCCACGGGATCTCTCCAATACCCGGCGGTAGTTACCGTCTTCGGGCATCCCTTCGTAATCTTGGAAACGTCCCTGGCCGGTATCCAGTGATGGGGCCCGGCCGGAACCCCCCACGATCACGAAGGATCCGCGCACGTGTCATCCAAGAACAGCCGTCTCCGGGTCGCCTTCCTCGCCGTGGCCGTGGCGGCCGCCGGCCTCGCCCTGGCGGGACCCGCCGCGGCGGCCACGCCGCAAACCGCCACCACCGTGTCCACGGCTCAGCAGGCGTCCGCCATACCCGTCGACTTCGTCGACCTCGCCACCAGCCCGCTCACCGCGGACGGCGAGAGCCACGAGGTCACCCTCACCTACCGCAACGACTCGGCGGCGGACCGGACCGTCGCCCCGCAGCTCCTGGTGGAGTCGCCGGACGCCGGCCCGTTCCTCGACCCGACGGACGTCAAGGTCGAGCAACGCACCGCCACCGGCTGCTGGAAGTCCGTCGGCCTCGGCAGCCAGACCGGCACCCTCTTCACCGACCTGACCACCGGCCGGCGCACGCTGCCGGCCGGCGCCACCCTCACCGAGGTCTACCGCGTCACCGTCACCGACCCGGCGGCCGAGGGCACGGTCCACCCGAGGATCGCCCTCTACTGACCACCGGCACCGCCCACGACCAGGGC